>CAYZKM010000280.1:0-6538 GCA_964478525.1 uncultured Bifidobacterium sp. | reverse complement strand
GGCGGTCATCGCCATCGGGGATCGGGCCGCGATCGAGGCGGTGGCCGAGCTGGGCGTCGCGCTGCTGATGTTCATGATCGGGCTGGAGGTGTCGCTGGAACGCATCTGGCTGATGCGGCGGATGGTGTTCGGCCTGGGCACGATCCAGCTGGTCTCGTGCGCGCTGGTGCTGGGGCTGATCGCCACGCTGCTGGGCTATGCCCCGCCCGCGGCGGTGGTGGTGGGCCTGGCGCTGGCCATGTCGTCCACCGCCATCGTGCTGCAGGTGCTGGCCGAGCAGAGACGATTGGGGACGGCGCCGGGGCGGGCGAGCTTCGCGGTGCTGCTGTTGCAGGACCTTGCGGTGGTGCCGGTGCTGTTCGGCCTGGCAGCGCTGGCACCCGACGGCGAGGCGCAGACCAGGGGATCGTTCCTGCTCGCGATGGGCCAGGCTCTGGTGGTGGTCGGCGGCATCGTCGGCTTCGGCCGGCTGGTACTGCGCCCGCTGTTCCGCAGCGTCGCGCGGATGCACAGCCAGGAATTCTTCGTCGCCGCCTGCCTTCTGGTGGTGATGACCTGCGGGCTGGCCGTGGTGTCGGTGGGCATGTCGATGGCGCTGGGCGCACTGATCGGCGGGCTGCTGCTGGCGGGGACCGAGTATCGCCGGCAGGTCGAAGTCACCATCGAGCCATTCAAAGGCCTTCTGCTCGGCATTTTCCTGATCTCGATCGGCATGACGCTGGACTGGCGGGCGCTGCTGGCCGATGTCTGGCTGGTGGCGAGCTTGTCGGCCGGGTTGATCCTGGTGAAGGCGGGGCTGGTGACGGCGGCCGGGAAGGCGCTGGGGCTGGGCTGGAAGACCGGGTGGCAGACCGGGCTGCTGCTGGGTCCGGGCGGCGAATTCGGCTTCGTCGTTGCCGCCGGTGCCCTGATGCGCCACATCATCGATCGGGACACCGCGAGCCTGCTGCTGCTGGTCGTGGCGGTGACGATGGCGACCATACCGCTGATGCCCCGGCTGGGTGGCATCCGTTCGGCGCGCGACCGCGACCGTCCGATCGACCCATCGATCCTGCCGCCCGACTTCCTGGACGGGACGCAGCGCGTGATCATCGCCGGCTTCGGACGGGTGGGCGCGCTGGTGGCGCAGATGCTGGAACATCACGCCATCGCCTATGTCGCCATCGACCGCGATCCGGACCAGGTCGCGCGGGTGCGGGCGACGAATGGCCATGTCTATTACGGAGACCTGACGAATCCGGCACTGCTGCGGCATCTGCAATTGTCCTCGACCTCGGCGCTGGTGGTGACCGTGGACGATGCCGAGATGGCGCGCGCGCTGGTGACCACGGCGCGCGCGGAACGGCCCGACCTGGTGATCGTCGCCCGCGCGCGCGATGCGAACCACGCGGCGGGGCTGTACCGGCTGGGCGCGACGGATGCCGTGCCCGAGACGATCGAATCCAGCCTGCAACTGGCCGAGGCAGTGCTGGTGGAGCTTGGCGTCGCGATGGGTCCGATCATCGTGTCGATTCACGAGAAGCGGGCGGAATTGCAGGAGGGCATCAAGACGATGGCGCCCGAGACCACGGTGCGCCCGCGCGGGCAGCACCGGCTGCGCGACATGCTGTGATGGTGTTTGTCCGACCGCGCGATTCACGCCTTCCGGCCTGCGGCCTCAGGCGATCGCGCTGGACTGCCCCCTGGCGCCGCTCACAGCCTCCTGCCAGCATGCAGGCAAAGCAGCGATGAGGACGCGCGCCCATGACCCCGGTCGAATACACGCCTGTCGATGTGCTGGTCATCGGCGCCGGCAACGCCGCGGCGAATGCCGCGCTGGCGGCGCACGAGGCAGGGTCCTCGGTCGTGATGCTGGAAACCGCGCCCCAGGATGCCCGGGCCGGCAATTCCGCCTTCACCGGCGGGGCGTTCCGCTTCGTCTACGAGACGGTCGAGGACCTGATCGCCCTGGCGCCCGACATCGCCGAGCTGGACCTGAGCACGATCGATTTCGGCACCTATACGGAAGGCCAGTATTTCGACGACATGGGCCGGCTGACGGAATACCGCTGCGATCCCGAACTGACCGAGGTGCTGATCCGGAACTCCTACGCCGCCGGGCTGTGGCTGAAGAAGCATGGGGTGAAATTCCAGCCGGCGCTGGGGCGGCAGGCCTTCAAGGTGGATGGCAAGTTCCGCTTCTGGGGCGGGCTGGCGTGCCACATCCATGGCGGCGGGCAGCATCTGATGGCGGCGCTGCATGCCAGGCTGGAGAAAGTCGGCATCCCCGTCCTGTATGCCACCACGGCCTGGCAGTTGCTGCATGACGATGCGCGCGTGCAGGGCGTGCGGGTGCGCCACAATGGCCGGCTGATCGACCTGCGGGCCAAGGCGGTGGTGATGGCGTGCGGCGGGTTCGAGTCCAATGCCGAGATGCGCGCCCGCTATATCGGCCCGAACTGGGACCTGGCGAAGGTGCGCGGCACCCGGTTCAACCAGGGACAAGGGCACCGGATGGCGATGGAGATCGGTGCCGCGGTGGCGGGCCACTGGTCGGGGGCGCATGCGGTGCAGTGGGACATGAACGCCCCGCCCTTCGGCGACCTGTCGGTGGGCGATCAGTTCCAGAAGCACAACTATCCGTTCGGCGTGCTGTTGAACGCCAGGGGGGAGCGGTTCCTGGACGAAGGCAAGGATTTCCACAGCTATACCTACGCCGCCTATGGGCACGAGGTGATGAAGCAGCCAGGGCTGTTCGCCTGGCAGGTATTCGATTCCAAGATCAACAACCTGCTGCGCAGCGAATACCGCATCCCCCGCATCACCAAGGAGACCGCGGACACGCTGGAAGCACTGGTGACGAAACTGTCCGGTGTCGACGCCGATGCCGCGCTGCGCACGCTGCGCGCGTTCAACGACGCGCCGCGCCCGGATGTCCCGTTCGACCCCAACGTCCATGACGGGCTGCGCACGCGGGGCCTGGCCATCGACAAGACCAACTGGGCGCAGAAGCTGGATACGCCGCCGTACCATGCCTATGGCGTGACCGCGGGGGTGACGTTCACCTTCGGCGGTCTGAAGGTGACGACCGCGGCCGAGGTCGAGGATACGTCGGGCTCTCCGATCCCTGGGCTGTATGCGGCCGGGGAGATTGTCGGCGGGCTGTACTACCATAACTATGGCAGCGGCACCGGGCTGGTTGCGGGCGTGACGTTCGGGCGGATCGCCGGGACGGGCGCGGCGGGGTTTGCCGCCCGGGTCTAGCGCATGATCCCGCTGATGAATCATGCGATCAGACAATAAGATAGCGCGCGCTGACCGTTTACGGTCAGCCGGAAAGCGCGCTAGGACGCCCCGGCCTGGACGATGACCAGTCCGGCGGTGACCACGCCGGACAAGGGTGTTACGTTCATTCACAGATTCTCGACGGAGACAGAGAAGCCGACCAGACGAGACATCAAAAAAAGGGAGGACAATCAGAATGGATCGGATCGAACCGCCATCCGGCCGACACGGCCGCCGTGACTTCCTGAAGACCGGCGGGGCCGCGCTGGCCACTGCCTCGGCCCTTGCGCTGCTGCCCGAGCATAGCTGGGCCCAGAACGTGCCCAACCAGTACGATGGATCGAAATTCGTGCTGACTCCGGCCGAACCGAACGCCAGGCGCGGCGGGGTGCTGCGATGCAGCTTCCTGTCCCGCCAGCCGCATTTCGACATGCACCAGTCCGGCACCTTCGCGAATGTCAGCACGCAGGCCTGCATGTTCGACAACCTGATCCGGCGGGATCCCCGCGATGGCGGCAAGACGATCATCCCGGACCTGGCCCATAGCTGGGACATCTCGGCGGACGGCAGCCGCTATACCTTCTTCCTGCGCAAGGATGTGCAGTTCAGCGACGGCGCCGAGCTGACTTCGGCGGATGTGAAGGCGACGTTCGACCGGATCGCCCGTCCGCCCGCCGCGATCGCCATCCCGCGCAGCCCGCTGTTCGCCGCGGTCAGCGAGATCAGGGCACCCGACAAATACACCGTGGAATTCGTCCTGGCGGAACCGCGCCCGGTCAACTTCATCATGTCGGCGATCGCCAGCGGCTGGAACACGATCGTCCGCAAGAAGACATTGGAGGACAACAACTACAACCTGCGGCGCGTGCTGGATATTCCCGGCACCGGGCCCTATCGCAGCAAGCGGCGTGTCGAGAACGAGGTCTGGGCGTTCGAGCGCAACAAGGACTACTGGAACAAGGGCCTGCCGCTGCTGGATGGGCTGGAGATCTATCATGCGCTGCCGTTCTCGCCCGAAATGGCATCCGCCCTGCTGTCCAACCGCGTCGACTATGTCCGGGTGACGGACCCCGCGACGCTGAAGCGCGCCAAGGCGACGCCCGGCATGGCCGGCACGGATTATTATCAGAGTGTGATTCACGCGACCTGGCCCAACAACCGCAAGAAGCCCTATGACGACCCGCGGGTGCGGCGGGCGCTGCATCTGGTGATGGACCGCCCGGTGCTGATCGACGTGGTGAAGGACCTGGCGCCGATGATGATGGGCGGGTTCATCTACCCGTTCTCGGACTTCGCAACCCCGCGCGACGAATTGACCAGGCGGGCTGGCTATCAGCCCGACCCGACGGCGGCGATCAAGGAGGCGCGCGCGCTGCTGGCCGCGGCCGGCTACCCCAACGGCCTGAAGAACCAGGACATCCTGGTCCGGGACCTGCCAAGCTTCCGGCTGTGGTCGCAGGCGCTGCAAGCCATGTTGGCGCAGACCCTCAATATCCAGTGCAACCTGCGCATCGCCGTCGAATCGATCTGGTTCGACGATGCCAGAAGCGGGAATTTCGACCTGGCGCTGGGCGTGATCGTCTCGACGCTGCTGGACCCATCCGATTACTTCAACGGCTGGTACAAGACGGACGGGCCGCAGAACCATGCGTTCTGGAGCAATGCCGACTTCAACGCGCTGATGCCGCAGATCGATCGGGAGGTCGATCCGGCCAAGCGCCTGGCGCTGATCCGCAAGGCCGAAATGATCATGGAGAACGATCCGCCGCTGCTGCCGATCTGCTGGGAGAAGATCAACGACGCCTGGTACACCTATGTAAAGGGAGTCTATCCGCAGAACTATTTCGGCATCTACGACGTCAACCGCTTCGATACCGTCTGGCTCGACAAGTAGCGGCCCTGCCCTGCCCACCCTGCCCTTGACGGCTCCGCCCGGGTTGGCGGAGCTGTCATGCGGGGCTGGCAGGGTTGCTTGCGCCGGGGTTCCGGCCGGCCGCACCATGGTGTAGACGCCCCCGACCCTGTACCCGAGGCTCGCATGACTGCCCCGTTCCCCGCCGCAGCACTTGAACCGGACGTGACGGCGCCCGTGATCCTGGCCCTGCCGAAGGGCCGTATCCTGTCCGAGTGCGGGCCGCTGCTGGCGCGCGCCGGCGTCGTGCCGTCGCCGGACTATGCCGACGAGGACAGCCGCCGCCTGCGCTTCCCCACGGACGATCCGGCGCTGGACGTGGTGCGGGTGCGCCCCTTCGACGTCGCGACCTTCGTCGCCTTCGGTGCGGCGCAGATCGGTATCTGCGGGGCCGATGTGCTGATGGAATTCGACTACCCCGAGGTCTATGCCCCGCTGGACCTGGGCATCGGCCGGTGCCGCGTGGCGGTGGCCGAACCGGTCGAGACCGCGGGCGGAGACGATCCGTCGCGATGGTCGCGGGTGACGGTGGCGACCAAGTATCCCAACATCGCCCGCCGCCACTACGCCAGCCGCGGCATCCATGCCGACGTGGTGCACCTGAACGGCGCGATGGAACTCGCCCCCGGTCTCGGGCTGTCGCGCCTGATCGTGGACCTCGTGCAGACCGGCTCGACGCTGAAGGCGAACGGGCTGGTGGAAACCGAGACCATCGCCACCGTGACCAGCCGGCTGATCGTGAACCGGACGGCGCTGAAAACGCAGCCGGAGCGGATCGGGGCGTGGATCGCCCGGTTCCGGGCGGCGTTGGGGCAGACCGCCTGATCGTGGTGTTCGGGCAGCATCGGGAATTACTGTCGCAACGGCCGGCGACGGTCGCGACCTTGCGAACATGACAATCCAGGCAACGTCGGCCATGACGCGGCGCTGCCAATCGGCTATGCACCGCGCATGATCCGCCTCTGCACCGCCGATGCCGGCTTCGAGCCCGCCTTCCGTGCCCTGCTGTCCCAGGCTCGCGAAACGACCGAGACCGTCGACGCCGCCGTCGCCGCGATCATTGCCGCGATCCGCGCCCGCGGCGATGCCGCCCTGCTGGACTACACTGCCCGCTTCGACCGCCTGATGCTGACCGCCGACAGGCTGCGCGTCACGGGGGCCGAGGTCGATGCCGCCGTCGCCACCGTGCCGGCCGAACTGATCGGCGCGGTCGATGTCGCGGCGCAGCGGATCGAGGCATTCCATCGCGCCCAGCTGCCCGCCGACCTGCGCATGACCGATGCCGATGGGCTGACGCTGGGCATGCGCTGGGGCGCGCTGGACGCGGTCGGCATCTATGTGCCCGGCGGCAAGGCCGCCTAT
>CAYZKM010000279.1:0-6560 GCA_964478525.1 uncultured Bifidobacterium sp. | reverse complement strand
CGCAGGCCATTCCAGATGCGCCCGTCGGGCAGCACCACCTCCAGCCCCAGCACCATGTCGCGGGCGTTGCCATAGCGCACCGTGTTGTTGCCCCCGGCATTCACCGCCAGCACGCCGCCGATCTGCGCCGATCCTTCCGAGGAGATCGACAGCGGCAGCAGGCAATCGGCCTCCAGTGCGGCGTTCTGCGCGGCCTTCAGCGTGACGCCTGCCTCGATGGTCATGGTCAGGTCGACCGGATCGATCTCCCGGATCGCGGTCATGCGCGCGGTGGACAGGATCAGCTCGGACCCGTCTTCGGCCGGCACGGCCCCGCCCACCATCGAGGTGTTGCCCCCCTGCGGGACCACCGGCGTGCCGGCTTCGGCGCACAGGCGCACCACCTCGGCCAGTTCGGCGGTGGTGGCGGGGCGGATGACGGCGCGCGTGCTGCCCTTGTACAGCTTGCGCCAATCCTCGGCATAGGACGCGGTGTCCGACGGATCGGTCAGCATCCCGCGATCGCCGACCACGGCGCGGATGCGGTCCAGCAGGCCGTTGGAGGCGGGAATGGCGGTATCGGGCATGGCGGTTTCCTGTCAGGCGGCCAAGGCGGGATCGCAGGGTACAGGATCGCAAGGTACCGGCGGGGGGGCGCGGGTCAAGTCGGCGGCCAGACGATCTCGATCTCCAGCTGCGGCATATGGCGCAGCGCGGGCGGGATCGGCACCGCGGCATTGCCGTCGGTCCAGCGCGCGGTCATCGGCCCGACCCGCGCGGCATCCAGCCAGCCCGCGGCCCGGTCCTGCGCGGCAACCGCGATATCGTGGCACGCATCGTCGGCGCGCAGGCGAATGCGCGACACGGCGACCCCGCCATTGGACACGATGCGCAGCTCGGCCGTGTCGGGTGGCAGGCAGAAGACATGGCGGTTGTCGGCGGCCTCGATCGGGTCGATCCGGCGGGTGCCGGCCATGACATGCAGCCCGACATCCGCCACCGCGACCAGGCCCGGCACCGGCGCGGCGGCGCGGCGCTGATTCCAGAAGATGCCGGCCCAGCGGCGGGCCGGCATCAGGTACTGGGTGCCGAAATTCAGCGCCAGGTCACCCGGGCCCAGGCCCTTGCCCAGCGCGGCGCTGCGATCGACGAGATAGGGCAGGCCGAGTTTCTTGTAGTGCAGCAGCAGCATCTCGGGTTGGCTGGGGTACACGACCCGGCCGCGCGGGGCCGCCTGGTGCCGCCCCGGCGTGTAGTTCGTGCTGTCGATCGCGTTGGGGTCGAACACGCACAGCTTGTCATAGGTCGGTTCGCGGAACCCCTTGGTGACCGATTGCACCAGCGGCACGCCGGCGGGCGGGAAGGTTTCGGTGATCATCTCATAGGCGGTGGTGCCGATCGCGGTCACGCCCTGGTTCCAGCACTGGTCCAGATAGGCCTTGATATCGGCGTGGTACAGGAATTCATCCAGGTCCAGCACTACCACCCAGGCCGCGTGGCCACGGCTTGCGTGCCACATCGTCTCGCTCAGGCGCAGTTCCTCGGCGACGAATGAATCGCCCGGCGTATCGAAATGGCGCACCTGCACCCGTTCATCCCCGCCCAGCATGGCCAGCGACCCGTCGGTGGAACCGTTGTCGTAGACGATGAAGCGGTCGACGAAGGGGCCGTAATGCTGGAAGAAGAATGGCAGGATGCGGGCGTCGTTCCAGCACAGGCAATAGAGATGTGTTTCACTGCGATTTCGTGGCACAATCAGATCCTGTGTCCGGTCGGGCGCGGGCCAATGCGGCGCGGCAACTCTATCGTGGTGATCATCGGGTCGATGGCGTGGTTCAAGGGTGCGGGCGGCACGGCGATGATGGCCGATGACATAAGCATGAATCGGCGGATGATGCATGTATCGCGCGCGGTCCGCCCACCGGTCGGCGGGGAAAAGCGATGAACCGCGCCGGTGATCCCGTGGCGCGCGCGCGCAAGGCCGCGATCGAAAGCGCGATGATGACCGATCCGGCCCGCCCGGAGCTGCGACAGGCCTATATCGAAACGCTGTGGTCGATGATACGCGCCGATTTCGGGCCGGTCTGGGTGAACCTGCCGGAGCTGCGCGCGCCCCTGCTGCTGCGCGGCGGAACCTCGGATATCGGCAACCTGAACCAGATATTCTTCAACCGCTTCGCCGACGCGGCCGGGCCGTTCCTGTACGGGGATTATGGATTCGCGATGGACGAGCCTGACTACATCCTCGATCTCGGCGCCTATTGCGGCTATGCGGCGGCGTATCTCGCCAACCGCTTCCCGCGCGCCAAGATCATCGCGGTGGAACCGCCAGGTCCGAATTTCGACGCCCTGCGTGTCAATACCGTCGCCTATCCGAACGTCGTCTGCCTGCCTGCCGCGGTGTGGCACGAACGCACCAGGCTGCAGCTGGGCGGGCATCTGCTGGGCGATTGGGGCACGTTCTTCACCGGCGCGGCCGATGCCGGCGCCGACGGGCTGGTGGACGCCTATACGATCGGCGACATCCTGGCCAAGTTCGGCTGGGACCATGTCGACTATGTCAAATGCGTGGTCGAGGGCGCGCAGGTCGAGATCCTGGCCGGCGCCGACCGGCCCTGGCTGTCGCGCGTCGGCACCGTCTCCACCCGTCCCCCCACCGGCGTATGGCCCAACCCCGACGACGAGGCCAGGCTGTTCGCGGCCTTCCCCGAGGCGGTGTTCACCGGCATGACCTTCGGCGAGCTCGCCGTCTTCCGCCGCCGGACCGGTGGCGCGGGCGGCGCCGCCGTCCACCCGGTCAGGCTGCTGCCGTCCCTGCCCGACGCGCGTCCCTACACGCTGCACAATGTCGGAGAGGACGTGTTCCGCTTCTACCGGTTCGACCATGGCGGGCTGCAGCTGGCGCCGAACGAACCGGACACGCCGGCCGCGGCCATCGCCTTCCCGCTGACGTTGCACGGACACAGCCGGTTCGTCTGCCAGGTCAGCGCCGATGCGGTCGATGGCCGTCGTGTGAACTGCCACCTGGCGGTGCGGCGGGCGGATGGACAGACCGTGGTGACGGCCACCATGACGCTGACCGATCCCGCCGTGGTCGAATGGCTGGTGACCTTCCCGCCGCTGACCGGCGCGCATCAGCTCGTGCTGTCGGTCGAACAGGCGGGCGGGCCGAGCGAATGGTCGGCGACCGCGGCGCGGTTCATCGATCCGCGCCTGCTGTAGCGCGCCGGCGACCGGGACAGCGCCGCAATGCCAGCCGGACCCCCGCCCGACCTGGCCCCCCTGGCGGGCCGCGTCCCGCGATGGGCGCGCTTCGACCCGGCCTTCTATGCGCGCCGCTATCCCGATGCCGTCACCCTGGCGGGCGGCGACGACCCCGCGGCGCTGCGCCGGGTGTATCTGGAACTGGGGCAGTATCGCGCCGACTCGCCGAACCCGTTCTTCGATGAACGCTACTACCTGCAAAGCCATCCCGACGTGGTGCGCGCGGTGCGTGGCGGGGACGTCGAGTCCGGATTCCATCATTACTGCACCATCGGATTTCCCGCCCTGGCGCCGCACTGGCTGTTCGACCTGCGCGCCTATCGCGCCGCCAATCCGCGGCTGACCGATCCGGTGCTGCAGAAGACCGGCTTCGCCAACCATTACGACCACTACCTGGAGATCGGCTGCATCGAGGCGCGGACCAGCCATTTCATGCTGGACCCGGCCTGGTACATCGAACGGCTGGACGCCGGGGAACAGGATGCGGCACGCCGCGTCGGGGCCTTCGTGCACCTGTTGACGTCGTCAGGACAGTCCGCCGCCGCATCGGCCTATTTCGATCCGGACTGGTACCTCGCCCGCTACCCCGAGGTGGTGCACGAGATCGCCGACGGCATCTGGCGGTCGGCGCTGCATCACTACCTGGCCAACCCGACACCCCAGGCGTACGACCCGAACGCGCATTTCTCGGAATCGTCCTATCGCCTGCGGTATCCCGACATCGCCGCCGCGGTGGATGGCGGCTTGTATCGCAGTGCGTATATGCATTTCGCCCTGCACGGTGCGCGGGAGATGCGGCTGCCCTCGCCGCTGGTGGACCTGCGCCACTACAGGCAGCGCAACCCCGGCGTAGAGGCCGACCTGGACGCCGGGCTTGTGCCCGATGCCTTCGTGCATTTCCTGCGCATCGGCCTGCCACGCCATTTGTCCGCCGCACCGCCGCTGGAGGACATCGCCCCCGAGGCATCGTTCAAGCGTGTCTTCCGCGCCAGGGCGGATGCGCTGCTGCCGATCTATGCCCGCGCGCCCCTGTGCTTCCGCACCACCGGGGTGCCGGAATTGAGCGTGATCGTCGTCTGCCACGGCCTGCTGGCGCTGACGATGCAGACGCTGGCGTCGCTGCGCGCCAACCATCCCGGCGAGATGGAGCTGATCCTGGTCGATTCCGGGTCCGGTCCGGATGACGGGATCGCGCGCATCGGGGCCTTCGTGCAGGGCGCGCGTATCCTGCGGTTCGATACGAATGTCAGCTATCTGCGCGGCTGCAACGCCGGCCTCGCGGTGGCGCGGGGCGCGCGCATCCTGCTGCTGAACAACGATGTGGAACTCGCGCATGGCGCGGTCGCGCAGGCGCTGCGGCGGCTGGACACCGACAGCACCATCGGCGCCGTCGGCGGCAAGGTGATCCGTACCAACGGGCTGCTGCAGGAAGCCGGCAGCATCGTCTGGCGCGACGGCGGCACCAGCGGATACATGCGCGACGCCTCGCCGCTGGCGCCCGAGGTCAATTTCGTCCGCGATGTCGATTATTGTTCGGCCGTCTTCCTGATGGCGCGCGCCGATGTGCTGCGCGCGCTGGGCGGCTTCGATCCCGCCTATGCCCCGGCCTATTTCGAGGACACGGATCTGTGCGTGCGCATGCGCGCCTCCGGCCATCGCGTGGTCTATGATCCGTCGGTGGTGATCCATCACCTGGAATTCGGCAGCTCCGTCGTCTCGGATGCCGCGCGGGCGCTGATGCTGCGCGGCCAGGCGGTGTTCTGCGAACGCCATGCCGCGTATCTGCAGACCCGGCCGGCGCAATCCGCCGCCGCGCTGCTGGCGGCGCGGTCGGTACCGGCGGGTCCGAAGCCGGTGCTGTTCATCAACGCGGCAAGCCCGGTGCGCCTGGCCGGCAACGGCGCGGCGCGGGCGCTGGCCATCATCGGCGCGATGGCCGACGCCGGGCACCAGGTGACGGTCTATCCGCTGGATGGCAATGGGTGGGACGCGGCAACACTGTTCCGTGACCTGCCCGACACGGTGGAGGTGATGCACGATCGCGGCCTGGACCGGCTGGGCGCGTTCCTGCAGGAACGGGCGGGATATTACGGCACGGTATGGATCGGCCGAGCCGGGAATCTGAACAGGGTGATCGAGGCGCTGGACGCGGCGGGCGTGTCCTTGCCCGACGATGTGCGCCTGGTCCTGGACGTGCGTCCGCTGCGTGCGATGGACGAGCCCGCGGTGGTGCGCCACGCGCTGCGGCACGCCGAACGGTGCTGGCGGATCGTCGCGGCCTCGGATCGCGATGCGGCGATACTGCGCGGGCCGGACCTGCCCGAGGTCGAGGTGGTGGCGCATGTGCCGCCCTATCGCCCGACCCCGTCCGGCTGGGCCGACCGGCGGGGCCTGCTGCTGGTGGCGGCGATGCATAGCCGGGACACCGCGAGCCATGATGCGCTGGTGTGGTTCATCGACGCGGTGCTGCCCCTGATGGCCGAGGCGCTGGGACCCGATGCGCAGGTCACGGTCTGCGGCTATGCCGACGACAATTCCGAGCGCTGGGAGTTCGCCAATCATCCGCTGCTGACCGCGCGCGGCACGGTGGGCGACCTGGCGGCGGCCTATGATTCGCATCGTGTGTTCCTGGCTCCCGCGATTCGGGAAGGCAGTGCCGGGTATCGCGTGCAGGAGGCAGCGGCCCACGGGCTGCCGGTGGTGGCCGGGCGCATCCTGGCCGATGTGCTGGGCTGGACCGATGGGTGCGAGCTGATGGCGGTGGAGACGGGCGATGCGGATGCCTACGCGCGCGCGATCGTCACGCTGTACAACACCGAACCGGTCTGGTCGGCGATGCGTGACGCGGCGGGGCGGCGGCTGTCCACCGATCGGACGGCCGCGGCATTCGACGCCAGGATCCGCAGCCTGGTCGGGGGCCTGGTCGGGCACGGCGCCCGGTGATGATCGGGTGATGATCGTTTGAAACGAAAACGGCCCGCCCCGGGATGGGGCGGGCCGCTGCGTGCGAAGCCGCGCCGGATCAGGCGGCGGCGGCAACCTCGTCGTTGAACGACAGGCCGTCCTTCCCGCCGCCCACCCGCACCGTGTCGCCGTCCTTGATCGATCCTTCCAGGATCATTCCGGCCAGCGGGTTCTGCAGGTTGCGCTGGATCACCCGCTTCAGCGGACGCGCGCCATAGGTGGCGTCGTAGCCTTCGTTGGCCAGCCATTCCAGGGCGCTGCGGTCCAGGTCCAGGCCGATCTTGCGATCCGCCAGCAGCTTGCGCAGGTGGTTCAGCTGGATGTCGACGATCGCGGCCATGTCCGCCCGCTGC
>CAYZKM010000278.1:4845-6577 GCA_964478525.1 uncultured Bifidobacterium sp. | reverse complement strand
CAGAACCCGATCGCACAGGCCGCGCGCACCGCCGGCGCGCGCCAGACCGACAGGAAGGCGGACAGCCCGGCGGTTCCGGCCCGGCCCGCGCGGGTGCGGCGGAACGTGATCAGCACCAGCCCCGCACCGCACAGGTTCAGCAGCGCGAACACCTGGAAGTTGGAGGCGATGCCAAGATGATCCGCCACCGCCGCCGACAGCAGCCGGCCGAACAGGTTGCTGGCGACGTTGCCGGTGACATAGGCGGCGAGGCCGATGCCGACCTGGCGCGGCGCGGCTGTCTCGGCCAGGTATGCCAGGGCGAGTGTATAGGCAACCGCCATGCACACGCCCTGTGCGACGCGCAGCGCGGCGAACACCGGAAGTGCCGGCATCGCCGACAGGGCCAGCGTGGGCAGCGCCAGCACGACCAGCGCGGCAGCGATGCAGCCGCGGCGGTCCAGGCGATGGCCCCAGACGGCCATGGCGAGGCTCGCGCCGGCCATGCCGATGGTGGTGGCGTTCACCGCCACGCCCATCCGGGCGGGTGAGGCCGCGTACCAGGCGGCCAGGGCGGGCAGGATGGCCTGTGTCGCGAACAGGTCGACCACGGTCAGGAACGCGATCAGGCAGACGGGAACGGCGCGCGCCCCGGCGGTCGGGGCGGCATCTTGCATGGCGGACGGCATGGCGGGCTCCGGACAGACAGGGACAGGCGCGGCCAGGGGGCTGGCCGCGCCTGTCCAGGACACGGGATGATCGCGGTGGGGCGGCGCGCGCCGGCCTACATCATGTGCGCGTCCCGCTGCTGCGTCGGGAACAGGTCGGCCGACAGCAGGATCACGGTCTGCTTGCCGGTGTTCTTCCACCAATGCGCGGTGGCATGGGTCTCGGTGGTGGTGTCCCCGGCGCGGTGGACGATCGGCACCGCGCAGGTGCTGGCATATTCGGTGATCTCACCCTGCAGGATGGTGATGATCGCCGGCCGCTCGCCATGCGAGTGCCAGGGCACGACGCCGCCCGGCTGCACCACAAGCCGGCGCAGGCGCAGCAGCCGGTCCCGCACCGCGGCGGGCTCGTTCGCGACATCGATGCTGGCCAGCACCGTATCGGTCACGTCCTTGGCCGGCGCGCTGCTCTGTGCCTGCCCGCTGCCGTCGGGGCGCATCTTGTCGGCCGGGCAGGTGCCCGCCTGCGCGGCGGCGGTCAGGGAAAGAACGACCACCAGGGCGGTGCCGAGGATCCGGCCGTTGCGAAATATGGCATCCATCGTTGGGGTTCCTGTCGAATGCGACAGGGCCGGGATGGCCCCGTCCAGACGCCCGACAGGATCGCCAGGGCGGGGGATGCGCGGAAATGCCGGCTGCGTATCGGTTTTATCAGGCCGGATTATCGGCCGAGCGGGCGATCAGACCTGGAAGAACCGCACGACGGCGGCGACGCTGAGGCCGATGCCGATCACCCCCATGACCAGCGCCAGGTAGGGAACGGCGATGCCCAGCACCTTGGTGGCCAGGAAGCAGATCGGCAGCGCGGCGGCGGCGATCGCCAGCAGAAAGGTCGGGCTGCGGATCGAACTCGCGCGTTCCTGGATGTAGAAGCGGATGATCAGTGCCACGAAGGCGAAGACAAACGGGATCAGAGCGGCGTTGGACGTGGCGAGCATCGTTGTGGGCATTTGGGCGGACGGTCCGATCGGTGATGCGCCAGTCTAGAGCATGATCACGCTGAGCGGAATCGTGGCAGCGGGTGA
>CAYZKM010000278.1:0-4745 GCA_964478525.1 uncultured Bifidobacterium sp. | reverse complement strand
ATCATGCGGTCAGACACAGAGCATGATCACGCTGCGCGGAATCGTGGCAGCGGGTGAATCATGCGGTCAGACACAGAGCATGATCACGCTGCGCGGAATCGTGGCAGCGGGTCGATCATGCGATCAGACAATAAGATAGCGTGCGCTGACCGCTTACGGTCAGCGCACGCTATCGCCGCCGGCCCGGCAATTGCGAGGCGGCAGCCACGCCCGCCGCCGCCGTCCCGGCCAGCAGCCACATCGTCGCGCTGTAGGCGGCTTCGGGCACCGCGGCGTCGGCCAGCATGTGCTGCAGGAAGATCGCCAGCCCCGTGGTGCCCGCCGGCCCGCCAAGCCGCTGGCAGATGTTGATCGCCGTGGTCGCGCTGGTCAGGGCTTCGCGCGGGACCGAGGCATACGCCGCGGCGGCCGAGGGCAGGGTGATCGACCCGACCCCGAAGCCGCGCACGAACAGTGCAACCGCCAGCAGGGCCAGCGGTGTGTCCGGCCCGGCCAGCGCGAACGGCACCGTGGCCAGGCAGGCGATCGCCGCGCCCGAGCCCGAGATGGCGCGCGCGCCCATCCGTTCCGACAGCCGGCCCATGATCGGCAGGGCGAAGAACACGCCCAGGCCCATCGGCGCCAGCAGCAGCCCGGTCATGCCGGGCGAGGTGCCGAGAAGCTTGAGGAAGAACAGGGGCATGAGCAGCTGGCCACCGAAATTGATCGCGTTCGAGACGAACTGCGTGGCCGCCGCCGCGCGGAACACCTTGCCGCGGAACAGGCGCAGGTCGATCAGCGCTGCCGCCGGGCGGCGCGTCGCATGGACCGCGAAGCCGGCCAGCAGCGCCAGGCTGGCCGCCAGCCGCCACGGCGCGGTCGGATCCTCGTGCGCCAGCGAGACCAGGCTTTCCAGCAGCAGGGCGAGGCCGGGGGAGATCATCGCCAGGCCAACGAGGTCCAGCCGGCGGGGCGCGGCGCCTTCGTCGCGCGGCAGCACGCGCCAGGCGAAGGCGATGGCGATCAGCCCGACCGGCACGTTGACCAGGAAGGTCCACCGCCAGCTCAGCCAGGTCAGGATCAGCCCACCGATGCTGGGGCCCAGCATCTGCCCGACCATCACCGGCATCGCGGCGATGCCGATCACGCGCGCCATGTGCCGCCCGGCATGGCGCGCCATCATCAATTGCATCATCGGCGCCAGCAGCCCGCCGGCGATGCCCTGCAGCACGCGGCAGGCGATCAGCTGCGTGGCCGATTGCGCCAGGCCGCACAGCGCCGATCCCAGGATGAACACGCCGAAGCAGGCCAGGAAGACCCGGCGCGC
Organism: uncultured Bifidobacterium sp.; assembly: GCA_964478525.1. Taxonomy (GTDB): domain Bacteria; phylum Pseudomonadota; class Alphaproteobacteria; order Acetobacterales; family Acetobacteraceae; genus Rhodopila. The sequence continues at coordinate 3,439 of CAYZKM010000278.1, read as the reverse complement.
CCCGACGCGGTCCACCAGCCAGCCGTTCAGGGGCAGCGCCAGGGCCAGCGCGAGCAGATAGGCGCTGGTCACCCATTGGATCAGCCCCAGCGGCACGCCGAACGCCTGGCCGATGGTACTCAGCGAGACATTCACCATCGTCGAATCGAGGCCCGACATCAGCGGTCCGCAGGTGCAGGTGGCGGCGATGATCCATACCTTGCGGTCGATGCGATCGGGGGGGCTGCTCATGCGATGGGACGGTCGGGGCTTGCTGCGATGCGGTGATTCCAACCCTGTTAACATGGCGCCAACGCACTGTCCCGCTGTTCCCGGAGGAAAACCCATGGCTCGGATCCCGCTTCGTCACGGCGCCTTCCTGCCGCCGTTCCACCCGATGAATGAGAACCCGGCCGCCTGCATCGAGCGCGACCTCGAACTGATGCAATGGCTCGACCGGCTCGGCTTCGACGAAGCCTGGATCGGCGAGCATCACTCGGCGGGCTGGGAGCTGATCTCCTCGCCCGAGCTGTTCATCGCGGTGGCGGCGGAACGCACGAAGTGGATCAGGTTCGGCACCGGTGTGATTTCGCTGCCGTATCATAATCCGCTGATGACGGCGAACCGCATCATCCAGCTGGATCACCATACGCGCGGGCGGGTGATGTTCGGTGCGGGTCCGGGGCTGCTGGCATCGGACGCGCTGATGCTGGGCATCGACCCGAGCACGCAGCGTGATCGCATGGCCGAGGCGCTGGACGTGATCCTGCGCCTGTTCAAGGGCGAGATCGTCACCGAGAAGACCGATTGGTACAACTTCGTCGGCGCCCGGGCGCATATCCTGCCCTATACCAAACCGCACCCCGAGGTCGCGGTGGTCAGCGCCGTCACGCCATCGGGCGGGCGGCTGGCCGGCAAGTACGGGTTGTCGATGATCTGCGTCGCGGCGACCAACCCGTTCGGCTATGACGCGCTGGCCGCGAACTGGAAGATCGCCAACGACATCGCCGCCGAGGATGGGCGGACGATGGACCGGTCGAAGCTGCGCCTGGTCGGGCCGATGCATATCGCGGAAACGCGCGAGCAGGCCTTCAGGAATGTGAAATACGGATTCGAACCGTACTTGAATTACCTGAACAACAACCAGCCGCGCTTCATCGTGCCACAGGGCCAGGACGCGGCCGAATGGTTCGTGGAAAACAAGTTCGGCGTGATCGGCACGCCCGACGACGCGATCGCGATGATCCAGCGCCTGTACGACAAGCAGGGCGATTTCGGCGTGTTCCTGCAACAGGTCCACAACTGGGCGGATTTCGAGGCGACCAAGCGGTCCTACGAGCTGTATCAACGCTATGTCATGCCGCATTTCTCGGGCGCCAACGGCCCGCGCATCGAATCCTTCGACTGGTGCAGCGAGAATCGCGACCTGCTGTCCGAGAAGCGGTCCACCGCCGCGCGCCAGATGTTCGACAAGCACGAGGCGGAGATGAAGGCCAAGCAAGCCGCCGCCGCGGTCGCGCGCCCGCCGACGGGCAAGGAAGCGTGGTAGGCTGGCACCATGCGCCGTTCCTGGTTCTTGGGTTTGGGTTGGGGTCTGGGTTGGGGTCTGGGTCTGGCCGTGCCGCTGGCGGCCTGGGCCGATCCGCATGTCGATGCCGTCGCGGCGGGGGACGCGACCGCGACCTCGGCCGTGCTGTGGGTGCGGGCAACCGATGCCGACAAGCCCGCCCGCCTGCGCGTGCAGGTCTCCACCGATCCCGACTTTCGCGCACCCATCACCGACGCCTCGATCGATACCATCGCCATCGACGACTTCACCGCCAAGCTGCGGCTGGATCACCTGGCGCCCGGCACCCGCTATCACTACCGGTTCTGCGCGGCCGCCTGCGATCCGTCGGCGGCCGGGCAGTTCAACACCGCGCCGCTGCCGGACCAGCCCGCGCGCGTGCGGTTCGGCTTCACCGGCGATTCCGACGGCCGCTTCCGCCCGTATCCCGCGGCATCGGATATCGCCAGCCGGGACCTGGATTTCTTCATTTTCCTGGGCGACACGATCTATGAAACCCGCGCCACCGGATCGCCCGCCGCCGCCACGCCCGGCCCGCGCGCCTCGGTCGCCGACGCCGAGAAGGGCCTGGCCGACTATTTCCGCAAGTACCGCGAGACGATCCAGGGCGTGACGGCGCAGGGCCTGGCCACGCCCACCGGACCCGCGGGTATCGCCGCGATGCTGCGCGCCACCGGGTCCTATACCGTGCTGGACAATCACGAACTCGGCAGCCGCGAGCTCGCCGCCGGCGGGGCGCCGCCGGTGGCGCGTGCGTCCAATCCGGAACCGGATTTCGATACCAACGAAACCGGCCCGTTCAACAACGCAACGATCGGCTATCGCGTGCTGGAGAAGGCGTTCTACGCCTATCACCCCACCCGCGCCGGCATCGACGGCACGCCCGGCGGCGGGCTGACCGTTGCGGGCCCGGCGGTGAACGCGCCGGCCGATCCCCGCAGCGACGGCACGCCGCTGAACTGGTTCGCGCAATCCTGGGGCTCGCGGATGATCTACATCCAGACCGAGAACCGCGCCTATCGCGACGTCCGGCTCGGCCTCGCCGGCGGCGGCGACGATATCGGTCCCCGCGCCGACAACCCCCAGCGCACGATGCTGGGCCGGACGCAGCTGTCCTGGCTGAAGCAGACGCTGCTGGCCGCGCAGCAGGCGGGCATCACGTGGAAATTCGTGATCCTGTCGTCACCGATGGACCAGGTGGGCAGCGGCATCCCGGTGGCGGGCAGCCAGTGGCCGGCACCGGGGACGCAGAACCAGGACGGCAAGTCCTGGGATGGCGGCTATCGCGCCGAGCGCGACGATCTGCTGGGCTTCATCGCGGATAACGGGATCGGCCATGTCGTCTTCCTGACGACCGACGACCATTTCGTGCGCGTGACGCCGTTGCAGTACCGGACGAAATCGGGTGCGTCGGCGATGGTGCCGGGCGCGATCCATATCGTCAGCGGTCCGATCGGCGCGGGCGGACCGGATGTGTTCCCGGGCCATGACTGCGCAACGATCGCGGCGGCGCTGGAAAGGCGGTTGGGCACACTCGCGGCCATGAAGCAGCCGCCGAACGGGCTGGCGGCCACATTCCCGGGGCTGACGGTGACGCATCGGCGCTGCGGCGCGCCGGGCGGGCCACCGGCACCGATCGATTTCTTCATCCCCGACCAGTTCGCCTACACCACCCTGCAGGTCGATCCGGACGGGCTGCTGACGATCGAGACCTTCGGCGTCGATGCCTACAAGGAGAACACGTTCCCGCAGACGGTCGACCGTCCGGCGCGGCTGATGGGCTTCACCATCCGGCCATAGAGCATGATCACGCTGAGCGGAACCGTGGCAGCGTGTCGATCATGCGATCAAACAACGAGATAGCGCGCGCTGACCGTTTACGGTCAGCCGGAA
>CAYZKM010000277.1:0-6601 GCA_964478525.1 uncultured Bifidobacterium sp. | reverse complement strand
CATGGTGGGCCTGGGCCTGCTGATGCTGGCGGTATCCTGGGTCGGCGTGCTGCTGGACCTGCGCGGCGCGCTCGGCCGCTCCCGCTGGTTCCTGCACATCGCCTTCTGGTCGTTCCCCAGCGGGTTCATCGCCGTCCTGGCCGGATGGTTCACCGCCGAGATCGGCCGCCAGCCCTGGGTGGTCTATGGCCTGCTACGCACCGCCGACGCGATCACCCCGTCACTGACCGGGGGCATGGTGGCGGCATCGCTGGCCGGCTACGTGCTGGTCTATGCCGTGATCTATGCCTTCGGGATGTACTATATCTGGCGCCAGCTGCGCGACGGGCCGGCATTGGACGGCACCACGCTGGCCGGGGTCACACCCGCCCGCCCGCTGGCCGTCGGGGTCCGTGGTGCCGAGGCGGGGGAGTAGCGGCGATGGACGCATCCAGCCTGGCGCTGTTCTGGGTCGGCGTCGTCGGCGTCGCCACCATGCTGTACGTCGTCCTGGACGGTTTCGACCTGGGCGTCGGCATCCTCTCGGGCCTCGCCGGCGGCGAGGCGCGGCGCGACCACATGATCGCGACGATCTCGCCGTTCTGGGACGGCAACGAGACCTGGCTGGTGGTGATCGGGACCACGCTGTTCGCCGCCTTCCCCGCCGTCTATGCGGTGTTCCTGCCGGCCTTCTACATCCCCGTCCTGCTGCTGATGTTCGGGCTGATCTTCCGCGGCGTCGCCTTCGAGTTCCGCATCCATGGCACCGGCAAGCGGCTGTGGGACCTTGGCTTCTGCCTCGGCTCGGGCGTTGCGGCGTTCGTGCAGGGCGCGGCGGTGGGGGCGATGATCCGCGGCATCCCGGTCATCGACGACCAGTATATCGGCGGCCCGTTCGACTGGCTCGCGCCGCTGCCGATCGTGACGGGTATCGGCCTGGTCCTCGGCTATGCCCTGCTGGGCGCCTGCTGGATCGTGTGGAAGACCGAGGGCGAGCTGCACGGCTGGGCCCGCCGCCTGATCCCCCGCCTGGCGGGCGCGATGCTGGTCGCGCTGGCGGTGGCCGCGGTGATGGCGATGGGCGACCGCGACCGGATCGCCCCGCATTTGCCGGACCGGGCCTGGGGGCTGGTCTTCCCCACCATCGCGATCGTCGCCCTGGCATCGGGCGTGTTCGGCGGACGGACGCGCGGCGATCACTGGCCGTTCGTCATGACGACCGTCTTCTTCCTGGCCAGCTTCGCCACGCTCGCCGTGCTGTTCTGGCCCTATATGATCCCGTACACGCTGACGGTCGCCAACGCCGCCGCGCCCGACCAGTCGCTGTCGTTCCTGTTCTGGGGCGCCGGCGTCGTGGTGCTGCCGCTGATCGGCGCCTACACGATCGGGGTCTACCGGGTATTCGGCGGGAAGGTCTCGGCCGGGTATCACTGACGGTACCCCGGCCGGCGCCTATGCCATCACGTAGTCGTTGCGGTCCAGCGTCACCGTCATGTCACGATAATCGACCAGCCAGAACGGAGAGTTGGTGACCACGCGCCCGCTTCCGTTCTTGTACCAGTTGCCGACGCCGCGATGCGCCCAGACCATCTTGCGGTGCGTCGCGTCCAGCAGGTCGTTGAACGCCTGGTAGGGTTCCTGGCGGCATTCCATCACTTCGGCGCCGGTTTCGATCATCTCCCGCAGGCACTGCATGATGTAGCGGACTTGGCATTCCGTGTGAAAGATCGCGCTGCCGCCATGCGCCAGGTTGGTGCCGGGGCCGTACAGCATGAACATGTTCGGAAAGCCCGGCGTGGTGATGCCCAGATAGGCGCGGGGATCGTCGTCGCCCCAGGCATCGCGCACCGTCCGCCCGGCGCGCCCGACGATATGCATCGGGGCCAGCATTTTCCGCGCCTGGAACCCGGTGGCCAGCACCAGGATATCCGCCGGATAGGATCTGCCGTCCTCGGTCTCCACCCCGTCCCTGGTGACGCGGGCGATAGGTGTGGTCACCAGCTCCACATTGGGCCGCGTCAGGGACTTGAACCAATGGTTGTCGCGCAGCATCCGCTTGCCGTACGGCGGATAGGGCGGGATCACCTTGGCCAGCAGCGCCGGGTCATCGCCGATCTCGCTTTTGATATAGGCGGTCAGGTCGTCGCGGAATTTCTGGTTGTTCGGGTTCAGCGACTGGTCCGGATGCGGCCAGGACGGATCCACATGCAACGACGCGTGCAGCCCGTCGGCCGACGCCCACAGCAGTTGGAACCGGTACCATTTGGCATAGAACGGCAGGTGCTTCAGCGCCGCCATTTTCCCCGCCGAGACCGACCGGTGGTAGTTCGGGTTGTAGACCGCCCAGTGGGCCGAGCGCTGGAAGATGGTGAGGTGGGCGACGTCGGGGGCGATGGTGGGGCCGACCTGCATGGCGCTGGCGCCGGTGCCGATCATCGCCACGCGCTTGCCCTTCAGGTCCTGGGTCGCATCCCAGCGCGCGGTGTGAAAGCAGGGGCCGGCGAAATCGTCCAGGCCGGGAATGTTCGGGATGGACGGGCGGTTCAACTGCCCGACCGCGGTGATCAGGGCATTGGCCTCGATCGTTTCCGCCCCGCCCGGGCCGGTGACCTCGACGATCCAGCGCTTGCGCGCCTCGTGGAAACGGGCGCCGGTGACCTCGGTGTTGAAGCGGATGTGCCGGCGCAGATCATACTTGTCGGCCAAGCGCTCCATATACGCCCACAGCTCGTCGCGCTTGGAGAAATGGTCGGGCCAGTCGTGGTTCGGCTCGAACGACAGCGAGTAGAAATGGTTGGGCGTATCGACCGCGCAGCCGGGATAGCCGTTCTCGTACCATGTGCCGCCGACCGTGGGATTGCGTTCGTAGATCACGAACGGGATGCCGGCTTCCTGCATCTTGATCGCCATGCCCAGGCCGCTGACGCCGGCGCCGATGATCACGGCCTTGAACGCGTCCAGCCGCGCCGGCTCGGGCTTCGCGCGCCAGGCCACCGTCTTGGGGTCGTCCTGGCCCAGCATCATCTCTTCCAGGATCATCGGGATGTACTCGTCGGGGATGGTCTGGCCGACGCCGACATTCATCATTTTGCGCAGCAGGTGCGGCGGCGGTTCCGACGGCAGAGCCCGGTCGGCGGCGGCGAAGTCCTGCAGGGCGGCGCGCAGTCGGTCGCGCAGGCGCTGCTTCAACGCCTCGGGCGCGTTCTCGTGGAAGTTCCACGGCCCGGTGATATAGGGCGCGACCTCGTCCAGCCACTGCTCCTCACCGGTCAGGTGAACCACGACCATCAGCATCGGCGACAGGTCGGCCCCGTCCAGGGCCTGGGTCAGCAGGGCCTCGTCCTGGGTCAGCGCGCGAATATCGATTGTCATGGCCTGTCCTTGTTGCTTCCGTCGTGCCATAGCCTTTACGAGCCGAGGTCTTTGTCAAGTTTCCCCACCCCTATTCCCCTCGCCGCTCGGCTATGTCTAACATGCTGCGTTGCAACAGGGAGCCGCGAATGCCACTTCCGACGGTCGGCCAGACGCAAAGCCAGACGCAACCGTTCGGGGTGCTGCATGGGTACGATCCAACGCCGCATTTCTGCGAGATGCTGCGCCCGGGGCTGCCTGCCGATCCTGGACTGATGACGCTGCTGTCGCGGCTGTCGTCCATGCCGATCGATTCGCTGCGGCGCCGGTCCGCCGATGCGGAACGCGACCTGCTGGAACGCGGGATCACCTTCACGGTGTATTCGGACGCGACGGCGATCGACCGGATCCTGCCGTTCGACCTGATCCCACGGGTGATCACGGCGGCGGAATGGCAACAGCTTGAAACCGGGGTCGTGCAGCGTGTCCGGGCGCTGAACATGTTCCTGCACGACATCTATCACGACGGCAGGATCCTGGCCGACGGGATCATTCCCCGCGAGCTGGTGGTGGGCAATGTCGGATATTGCCAGGCGATGGTCGGCTTCACCCCGCCGCTGGGCACCTATGTCCATGTCTGCGGCACCGACATCGTGCGCGACGAGCAGGGCCGGTTCATGGTGCTGGAGGACAATGCCCGCACCCCGTCCGGTGTCGCCTATGTGGTCGAGAACCGCCACATGACCGCCCGCGTGCTGGCCGACCTGATGGCCGGGCTGTCGGTGCGCAGCGTCGACGAGTACGGGCTGCGCCTGCACAACGCCATGGCGGAAATCGCCCCCGCCGGCGTGTCCGATCCCCAGGTCGTGCTGCTGTCGCCCGGCATCTTCAACTCGGCCTATTTCGAGCATGTGTTCCTGGCGCGCGAGATGGGCATTCCCCTGGTCGAGGGCCGCGACCTGACGGTCGAGGATGGGCGGGTATGGATGCGCACCACCGCCGGCCTGGCCCCGGTGCACACGATCTATCGCCGGCTGAACGACGATTTCCTGGACCCCGCCGTGTTCAACGCCGACAGCATGCTGGGCGTGCGCGGGCTGATCGATGCCTGGAAGCGCGGCACGGTTGCCATCGCCAACGCGGTGGGCACCGGCGTGGCGGACGACAAGGCGGTCTATGCCTACATGCCACGGATCATCCGGTACTACCTGTCCGAGGACCCGATCCTGCCGAACGTCGATACGCGCATCTGCGCCGAAGCCGATGCGCTGGCCTATACGCTGGATCACCTGCACGAGCTTGTGGTCAAGCCGGTCGCGGAATCCGGCGGCTATGGCCTGCTGATCGGCCCGCATGCGTCGAAGGCAGAGCTGGATGACTTCCGTGCCCGCCTGAAGGCCAATCCGTCGAACTATATCAGCCAGCCGACCCTGCAACTTTCGGTCTCGCCGACCCTGACCGAGGACGGCGTGCGTCCGCGCCATATCGACCTGCGGCCATTCGCCATCACCGGGCGCGATACCTGGGTCCTGCCAGGCGGCCTGACCAGGGTGGCGTTGCGCGAGGGGACATTGGTGGTGAACTCGTCGCAGGGCGGCGGGTCCAAGGACACCTGGGTGCTGGCATGAGCGACGACATCCTTCCCCGCGCCGGACGCCACCTGATCGCGCGCCACGCCGAGAGCACGCTGTGGCTGGCCCGGTACATGGAGCGGATCGAGTGCCTGGCCCGCCTGCTGGACGTGACCTACACCTTTGCCCGCGACGCCGACGACACGCGGAACTGGCTGTCGATCCTGCGGATCAACGGCGACCAGGAGGCGTTCTACAAGCAGCACGACGAGGCGAACCTGGCCAATGTCGCCCATTTCTACGTGCTGGACACCCAGAACCTGACCTCGGTCCAGACGGCGATGGCCGCGGCGCGGGAGAATGCGCGGACGTTGCGGGCGATCATCTCCACCGAGATGTGGCTGCAGGTGAACGTCTTCCACGGCCGCATCCGCGCCCTGACGCCGGCCGACCTGACGGCGGATCATTTCGCCAATGTCTGCGCGATGCTGAAGGAAGGCACGCAGGCCCATACCGGCATCACCGAGGGCACGTTCTATCGCGACCAAGCCTGGCACTTCTATATGCTGGGCCGGTATCTGGAGCGCGCCGACCAGACCACCCGCCTGCTGGATACGCGCTTCCACGCCCTGGCACCGCGGCTGGATGTCGGCGACGAAGCGATCGATGCCGGCCAGTGGAACACGGTGCTGCGCGCCGCGGCCGGGTATCATGCCTACCGGCGGGAGCATCCGAACGGATACCTGCCCAAGGAAGTGGCGGGCTTCCTGCTGGTGAACACCGCATTCCCGCGATCCGTCGGGCTGAACCTGGCGCAGCTGGACTGGCACCTGACGCAGTTGCGGGCCCGGTACAACCTGCGCGGCGGGATCAAGGCGCTGGAACGGGTGGACAACCTGAACAGCGTGCTGACGCGGGAGACCGTGTCGGACCTGGTGGATCGGCGATTGTCGCCGTTCCTGGACTGGATGCAGCGGGAGATCGCGGCGCTGCATGCCGACATCGCCGAGGGCTTCTTCGCCACCTGACACATCACCACACCGCGCGGAACCGTGCCGGCGCGATCGTGATTCTCCTCCCCCGTCGCCATCGGAAAGGCTGGGACATGCGCGAAGCGGACGCCATGACGGTCCCGGTGCGGGAAGCGCCGGCCTGGACCCAATCCGACGCCTGGGGCTATTTCTGCGGCTGCGTGCTGGCATTGGGGGCATCCGTGTCCTTCGCGGCGGCACGCGCCGGGGTCGTCAACGGCCTGGCGCCGAGCGATCTGATCCTGATGCGGTTCGGGGTGGCCGGGGTCGTGCTGCTGCCGGTCCTGCTGCGTGGCGGGTTCTCGACCCTGGCCGGCATCGGCTGGAGGCGCGCGGCGGTGCTGACCGTGCTGGGCGGTCCGGGCTTCGCGCTGATGCAGGTTGGCGGGTATGTGTTCGCGCCGCTGGCGCATGGCGCGGTCATCCACCCGGCGTCGGTGACGGTGCTGAGCACTGCCATCGCCGCTGCCATCCTGCATGAACGTTTGAGCACCGCCCATGTGATCGGTTCGGCGCTGGTGATCGGCGGGATCATGCTGATCAGCTGGCAGGGGTTGCATGCGACCACCGGCCACGACAGCTGGGTCGGCGACACGATGTTCTTCGGGTCGGCCGTGATGTGGGCCGGGTTGACGGTGATGATCCGGTACTGGCGGGGTGATGCGCTGC
>CAYZKM010000276.1:0-6628 GCA_964478525.1 uncultured Bifidobacterium sp. | reverse complement strand
GGTGTGTGGATGGCGCCGGTGACGGCGCAGCTGATGATGACCTTGGCCATGGCGGATGTTCCCCTGCTGTTGGACCGTGGATGAATGTGCCTCAACCGACCCGCGCGAGCCAGAGGGGCGGGGGGAGGCGGCGACGCCGTCAGATGCGCGGCACGCGCGGCAGCACCTTCTCGCCGAACAGGCGCATCGACGTCTCGGCGTCGGCGACGGCGATGTCGTTGAAATTGACCTGGACCGAGGCGATGTCGAACCCGCCGACCTGCTCGTGATAGCGGTGAATGGTTTCCAGGATGCGCTCCGGCGTGCCGACCCAGGCCGCGCATTTCTCGACCTGGGTGTCGAAATTCTCCCGCGACAGGGCCTCGATCACCTTGTCATAGCCGGGGTAGTCGGCCGACGACGCGCCGGTCCGCCAGCCCGACGCCGACGCCACCAGCGACCGCAGGTAGCGGTTCAGCGGTTCGCGCGCGATCCGTTCCGCCTCGGCCTGGCTTTCGTGGCAGAACATGTGGAAGGCCAGCATCACCGTGCCCTGGCCGGGATGGCCGGCCCTGGACCAGGCAGTGCGATACGCGCCCAGCAGCCCCTTCATCGCGCCACCCGCCATCGGGATCGCCATGATCCCATGGCCCGCGGCCCCGGCGCGGACGAACGAGTCCTCGGTCGCCAGCGCGGCGATGTAGAACGGCGGCCGTGGCTTCTGCGTCGGACGCGGCAGCGAGGTGACATCGGTGAATGAATGGAACCGGCCGGCGGAACTGGCGACCTCCTGTTCCAGCAGCATCCGCACCTGTTCCACCCCTTCGTCGAACCGGGCGCGGCTTTCGTCCAGCGGCACGCCGAAGCGGTGGAATTCGTGCGGCAGGAAGGCGCGGGCGAAGCCGACATCCAGCCGCCCGTCGCACAGCGCGTCCAGCATCGCCAGCTCGGCGGCCAGCTTCAGCGGGTTGTTGAACGCCGGCAGCACCGCCCCGGTCACCAGGCGGGCATGGCGTGTCACCTGCGCCGCGGCGGCCAGGAACAGCATCGGGTTGGGGCTGTACCCGCCATAGGGCTCGAAATAATGCTCCACGGTCCGGACATGGGCATAGCCATAGCGATCGACCCGCCCGACCAGGCGCAAGGCTTCCTGCCAATAGTCGCGCCCCGATTTCACATCGGGACCGATGTCGGGAAAGAACTGGATGCCGACCTGCATGGTGGTTTCCTCCGGAGCGCGCGCCGACCATACGGCATCACACGGGGGTGGCTGTAGCCCCCGCGATCAGCTCAAGCTGGCGTGCCAGGCGCAGCAGGGTTGCGGAGGCCGGATGGTCCGGCCGCGCGGGCAGGGCGGTGCCACCCGCGGTCAGCACGCGGGTGGCCGCGGCGATCCAGGTGCTCCAGGCGCGGATCGCCTCGGGCGGCGGCAGGTCGCGGTCGAACTGCAGGGCCAGGATGCAGCCCGCCACGCGCCGCAGCGCCGCGTCCACGACCAGCAGCGCGTTCAGCCGGTCCCGCTCGTCCTTGCGCCGCTCGATCAGCGCCTGGTTCAGCCCGGCCTCCAGCGCGTTCGACGCCAGGCCGGCAGCCCGCCGGGCGCGGATCACCTCCACCAGCCCGCGTTCACCCAGCAGCCGGGCCAGTTCCGTCGTCGCCCAGGCGCCATGGGCGGCGATGGCCGCCGTCTCGGCCAGCACGGCCGAGCGGCGCTGCGGCCACAGGAGGAAATTGGCGGCGATGGCGATCGCACCGCCCAGGGCCGTCAGCGCGGCGCGCTCGCCGGCGACCACCCATTGCTCGGTCATGGTGTGGGACACCTCGACCAGCACGATGATCAGCGGGGTCATCGCGGCGGTGAACAGCCCGTAGCTGACCTGCCGCAGCGCCAGCGCCGCGACCGACAGCGGGAACATGGCGATGGCGAGCGACAGCTGCGTCGTGCAGACCATGCCGACGGCGGCGCCGACCAGCCCGCCCGCCAGCGTGCCGGCCACCCGCTCGATCGCGCGGGTGAAGGTCAGCGCGAAGACCGGCTGCAGCGTGCCGACCAGGGTGATCGTCAGCCAATGCCCGAACGGCGTCGGCCAATGCAGCGTGACCGCCAGGGCCCCGCCGGCCATCAGGGCGATGCGGCAGGCATGGCGCAGCGTGTCGGACCGCCAGGTCAGGTTGGCACTCAGCGGCGCGACCGCGCGTCGCCACAGCGGCACCGACTGGCCTTCGGCGGTGACGGCGGGGGCGAAATCCCTGGGTTCAGACAAAGTCGCGGCGATCCGCAGCCGCTCGGCCAGGCGGGATGCCAGGCCGACCAGCGGGTCGTCGGCGGGCAGTTGCGCGGTGGTGGCCTGCAGGGCCGAGATCGCGTCCTGCGCCCGGAGGTCACCCGGCGGCGTGTCGTCGGCGATCGACCGCGCCAGCTCTGTCAGCAGCGGCTGCACCCGTTCCAGCAACGCCGCCGCAACCGGGCGGGCGGATGGCGGGATCTGCTCCAGATGGGAGGCCAGCGCGATCAGCGTGCCGAAGATCTGCTCGCCGGTCTCGACGCGGATCAGGCTCTGGGTCGCGCGCAGGCTGCCGGACCCGCGGGCGCGCAGCGTCTGCAGCACGACCTCGCGCGCCGCCTCGATCGCATCGCGGATCGGGCGCCGATGGGTGCGGGCCTGCCGGTCCCATGCGGCGGCGTCGGTCGCGGGCGCCATGACCAGGCGGTGCATGTCGCCGGCCAGCCCCGCCAGCAGCGTATAGGCCTGGCTGACCGCGGCGCGGGCGGGGCCGAACGGATGCACCGGCCAGATCACCAGGGTCAGCACGACCGCCCACACCGACCCGCCCAGGAAGGCGATCGCCGGCGGCAGCGCGGTTTCCAAACCCGGCAGCGCGTGATCCAGCGACAGAATAAGCGCTATCGAGGCGAGCGTGCCGAACTGCTGCCCGCGCTGGCCGTAGATGCGCAGGAAGGACAGCACGAACAGCAGGCCGATCCCGACCGGCACCGCCACCTCGATACCCCGCGCGCGTGCCAGCCCGCCCAGGCAGGTCAGGCACGCCCCCACCACCGCGAAGCCCAGCATGAACGGCGCCCGGCGGCGGATCGGCCCGCCGGGATCGGCCAGGCAGGTCAGCAGGGCGGCCAAAGCCGCCTCGGTCAGCAGCGGGCGGCCCAGGATTTCGTGCAGCGCGATGATGACCGCGACCGACAGCCCGGCGCGCACGCCCTCGGCCAGGCTGATCGCACCCGGGTTCATCACGATCGGCAGGCGCGCCAGGTCGGGGGCGCGCTGATACGGGGTGCGCCGATGCGGTGTGCTGGGCGGGTTCAGGTCAGGCATCGCCCGCGCCGTCAGCGTTCGGCAGCCGGTGCGATCAGTGGCGGACGGGGATGCGGTATCCCTCGGGCTCCCGTTCCGGCAGCAGCAGCGAGCCGAACAGGCCCAGCCCGACGCCCCAGGCGCCGTTGATGATCAGCGACCGGGCGATGGCCTGGATACTCCATCCGCCGGCCAGCGGCAGGCCCTTGATCGCCGCCACGACGAACAGCCCGACCAGGCCCGCGATGATCCCGGTGATCAGCCCGGACAGCCAGGCCGGCTTCGTGAAGCCAGGCCACAGCAGCCCGTAGACCGCGCCGTACAGCCCGCCCCAGAAGCACAGGTTCAGCACCCGCGGCACGCCCCAGGGCGGCACGCCGGCCAGGTTGTAGGCAGCGCCCGGCGGCACCATGCCGATCAGGCTGAGCACCCAGACGGTGATCTGGTGGAATGTCAGGACCGACAGCGCGGCGGCGACGAACCCGATGGCCATGCGGGGCAGAGGGGCTTTCATGGGCGGACTCTCCGGAATGGGTCGTTATGGCTTTGCACCCTGGTCATCCAAGGCGTGGCGCGACGGTGTGCTCGTCTTTCAGGCCGATGCCGGTCTGGCCCAGGCGGCGCATCGCACGGACCAGCCAGGCCAGCTTGTCGGCGGCGTCGCCGACCGCCAACCCCTCGGGCCGCACGTTCGAGATGCAGTTCCGCTCGGCGTCGGTCCGGCCCGGCATCGGCTGCCAGGTCAGGTAGATGCCCAGGCTGTCGGCGCTGGACAGGCCCGGGCGTTCCCCGATCAGCACGGCTACCGCCTGGGCCCCCATCGCCTGGCCGATCACGTCGCCCAGCGCCACGCGGCCCTGTTCGGCGATCACCACCGGCGCGACGGGGCCGTCCGCGCGCAGGTCGGGGATCAGCCGAGCCAGCAGCGGCGCGGCATGGCGCTGCACCGCGGTGGCCGACAGCCCGTCGCACACCACGAAAGCCAGCGCGCCCGGCATCGCCGGGATCGTCGCACGGTCTTCGTCGCGCAGCGCGCGGCCCAGGTCGGGACGCAGCAGATAGCGGCGGCGGTCGGGCGCGGCGCTGCGCACGGCCAGGCTGTCGATGCCGGCGGCGGACAGGTCCGCGCGCAGCGCCACCAGGTCCAGCGGCGCGTGCACCGCATCGCGCGCGGCCGCATGTGCCGCCTGGAACGCCAGATGGGCGTCCGTCGGCAGCCCGTTCCCCACCCGGCCCAGCGCCACCCGCGCGGATGTGAACCGGCGCAGGTCGGTCCAGCGGGCCAGGGGCGACAAGGTGGGTGACAAGGGGTTGGTCATGGAGTCACCGGCTTGATAGGCTGTCCATCGTGCGGGAACGCAGCATCCCGGTCCAGCGGCCGCATAGCACGGGGGAAAATGTCCATGTTGACCAGCACCGACCGTATCCTTGTGACCCATGTCGGCAGCCTGCCGCGCAACGAGACGCTCGCCGACCTGCTGATCCGCCAGGAAGCCGGCGAAGCCATCGACACCGCCCTGCTGGCGCAAGAGGTCGAGGCCGCCACGGCGACCATCGTCGCCAACCAGGTGAAGGCGGGTGTGGATGTCGGCAACGACGGGGAGCAGTCCCGCGTCGGCTTCCAGACCTATGTGCCGCGCTGCATGTGCGGCTTCGGCGGCGAGTCGCGCCGTCCGCCCGCCCGCGACCAGGTGCAGTTTCCCAGCTATGCGCGCCAGATGGCGGCCCGGTTCCCGCACTCGGCCCGCGTGACCAACGCCCCCGCGGCGATTGCCGAGGTGCTGTATGTGAATGGCGCGCCGATCCGCCAGGACGCCGAGCGGCTGACGCGGATCGGGGGCGGATTTCGGGAAACCTTCATGACGGCGCCGTCGCCCGGCATCGTCGCGACCACGATGCTGAACCAGCATTACGACAGCCACGAGGCCTATCTGATGGCGCTGGCGACCGCGCTGTCGCAGGAATACCGCGCGATCCACGAAGCCGGGCACGTGCTGCAGATCGACAGCCCCGACCTGGCGATGGAACGGCACCGCTTCTTCGGCGATCTGGACGAGCAGGCGTTCCTGACGCAGCTGGCCCTGCACATCGCGGCGATCAACAAGGGGATCGAGGGCATTCCCCGCGACCGCGTGCGGCTGCACGTCTGCTGGGGCAACAACGATGCGCCCCATATCTATGACATTCCGATGCGCACCATCCTGCCCGAGCTGTATCGCGCCAATGTCGGCGCCCTGTCGATCGAGTTCGCCAACCCGCGCCATCAGCACGAATACGACGCGCTGCGCGCCAACCCCTTGCCGCCGCACATGCTGCTGGTGCCCGGCGTGCTGGACACGACCACGAATTTCGTCGAGCACCCCGAGATCGTGGCGCGCCGCCTGATGGAGGCGGTCGCGGCCGTGGGCGACCGGGAACGCGTGATCGCCGGCACCGATTGCGGCTTCGGCACCTTCGCCGGGCGCGAATACGTGGCCGAGGAGGTGGTGTGGCTGAAGCTCGCCGCCTCGGCCGAGGGCGCGCGGATCGCGTCGGACCGGCTGTGGGGGCGGTGACCGTCCGGGGAACTTCCGCGCCGGGGATGCGCGCGCTACCATCCTGTCCCGGCCGCGCATGATCCGCCGGTCCGCCGGTCGGGACGCGTGCCGCACTGTCCACGGGTCACCGCCAACGGGACCCGACATCACCCAAGGGGGAAACCGATGGCCAAGATCATCCTTGCCGACAATCCGCTGAACGAGATCGGCATCGCGAAGGACATGGTCCCGCCGAGCCTGGACATGGTGGTCGCGAAGAACGGCACGCCCGAGTTCACGGCCGCGCTGGCCGATGCCGTCTGCATGGTGGGGTTCGGCGATGGTTTCATGGACGATGCGTTCTACAAGTCCGCGCCGAAGCTGAAGCTGGTCCAGCTCCTCAGCGCCGGCTACGACCGGTGCGACATCGAGGCCGCTCGGCGGGCCGGCGTGCCGATCTGCAACAACGGCGGGGCGAACTCCACCGCGGTGTCGGAACACGCGATCCTGCTGATGCTGTCGGTCTGCCGCCGCATCGTCTGGCAGCACGAGAATGTCGCCGCCGGGCGCTGGCGCGGCAACAATGTGGACGATGTGAAACTGTATGAGCTGAAGGGCCGCACGCTGGGCATCGTCGGCCTCGGCACGATCGGCAAGAAGACCGCGCGCCTGGCCAAGGCGTTCGGGATGAACGTGCAGTACTACGACGTGAAGCGCCTGACCGAGGAGCAGGCGGACGATCTTGGCGTCAAGTTCTCGCTGTTCGAGGAGCTGCTGAAATCGTCCGACATCGTGTCGCTGCATGTGCCGCTGCTGCCGTCG
>CAYZKM010000275.1:0-6630 GCA_964478525.1 uncultured Bifidobacterium sp. | reverse complement strand
TGACCTGGTGCGCGGCCTTGGCATCACCGTCATCCTGGGCATCCTGTTCACCGTCTGCCAGGCGATCGAATATTCCGACGCCCCGTTCAAGTTCGTCGGCGGCGGCGTTTACCCGTCGGTCTTCTTCCTGGCCACCGGCTTCCACGGCTTCCACGTGATCGTCGGCACCATCTTCCTGCTGGTCTGCTGGTTCCGCGCCCGCGCCAACCACTTCACCCCGGCCCGTCATTTCGGGTTCGAGGCGGCGGCCTGGTACTGGCACTTCGTTGACGTGGTGTGGCTGTTCCTGTTCGTCGTCATCTACTGGTACGGCGCGGGCCAGATCGCCCAACACTGATCGGGAACCGTGGTACCCCAAGCCGTCCCGGTCCTGCACGCCGCATTGGCCTGCCGTTGCCCGCGCTGTGGGCGCGGCAGGCTTTTTCGTAACCTGCTGGACGTCCGCCCCGCCTGCGAGGTCTGCGGTCTGGACCTGAGCAAGGTCGATACCGGCGACGGCGCCACCGTGGGCGTGATCCTGGTCCTCGGGGCCATCGTCGTCGGCCTGGCCTTCTGGGTGGAGTTCCGCTTCAACCCGCCGCTATGGGTGCACGCCATCCTGTGGCCGGCCATCACCATCCCGCTGGCGATCCTGATGATGCGCCCGGCCAAGGCCGCCCTGGTCGCCCTGCAATACCGCCACCGCGCCTCCGAGATGGGGTTGTGAGCCCGGGGCTGCGGCGTCTTCTCGGCCCCGGCCTGATGACCCTGGTCATGATCGTCGTCCTGGCCGGCCTGGGCACCTGGCAGGTGGAGCGCCTGGCCTGGAAGAACCGGATCCTGGCCGAGATCGCCCGCGCCGAGGCCGCCCCGCCCGTTCCGCTGGCCACCGATCCCCCGCCCTTCGCCAAAGTCGCCGTCACCGGCCGCCTGCGCCATGACCGCACCGCGCTGTATGGTGCCGAAGTGCGCCCGGTGCTGGCCGGTAACGAGATGGGCGGGCGGCTGATCGTCGCAATGGAACGTGATGGCGCCCCGCCGGTGCTGATCGATCGCGGCTGGGTGCCCGAGAAGCGGGACCACGCCACCACGCAGCCCGCCGGCGATGTCACCGTGACCGGCTATGTCCACCCGGCGGAGCATGCGGGCTGGTTCTCGGCCGCCGATGACCCGGTGGCGCGCCGCTTCTTCACCCTCGATCCGAAAGCCATCGGGGACGCGCTGGACGAGCCCGGGGCAGAACCCTTCGTGGTGGTGGCCCTGGGCCCGATCGTCCGCGGGGAGTGGCCCGAACCGGCGCAGCACCTGCCGCGTCCGCCGAACAACCACCTGGCCTACGCGGTGACCTGGTACGGCCTGGCCGTCGCGCTGGTCGTGATCTTCATCACCTGGGCAGCGAAAGGGTCCCGCACGTGACTGCCGCCACGGCCTATCGCCGACTGACCGACCGCTTCGCCCGTATCGCGACGATCGGCGAATGCTCCGCCATGCTGGGCTGGGACGCCGCGACCATGATGCCGCCGGGCGGCGGCGGCGCGCGCGGGGATCAGCTGGCGGTTCTGGCCGGGCTGTCGCACGCCCAGCTGACCGGTCCCGAGATGGGCGACGACCTGGCCGCCGCCGAATCCGACGCTCCCGCCGATCCCTGGGCCGCAGCGAATTTGCGTCTGATGCGCCAGGCCTATACCCGCGCCACGGCCCTCTCGCCCGACCTGGTCGAGGCGCAGGCCCGCGCCAACTCGGCTTGCGAGAAGGTCTGGCGGGAAGCCCGTGCCGCCTCGGACTTCGCGATGGTGCGCCCGTATCTCGCCGAGGTCGTGGACCTGACCCGCCAGGCGGCCTCGGCGCTGGGGCCTGTCCTGGGTCTCGGCCCCTATGATGCGCTGATGGACGGGTTCCAGCACGGCATCGGGGCGGCCGACGTAACCCCGGTCTTCGTCGATTACGAGGCGTTCCTGCGCCAGGCCCTGCCCGAAGCCGAGGCGCGTCAGGCGCGCCAGCCCGCCCCCATCCGTCCGGCGGGCCCCTTCGCCATCGACGCGCAGGAAGCCTTCTGCCGCACCCTCTCGCAGACGCTGGGCCTCGATTTCGACCATGCTCGGCTGGACCGGTCGGCCCATCCGTTCTCGGGCGGCACGCGGTCGGATGTGCGGATCACCACGCGCTATACCGAGGCCGACTTCGCCCAGGCCGTGCTGGCGGT
The DNA here is from genome assembly GCA_964478525.1 of uncultured Bifidobacterium sp. Lineage (GTDB taxonomy): Bacteria > Pseudomonadota > Alphaproteobacteria > Acetobacterales > Acetobacteraceae > Rhodopila. The sequence continues at coordinate 4,448 of CAYZKM010000275.1, read as the reverse complement.
CATCCATGAAACCGGCCATGCGCTGTATGAACGCGGCCTGCCGGAAGCCCATGCCCGCCAGCCGGTCGGCGAGGCCGCGGGCATGGCCGCCCATGAAAGCCAGTCCCTGATCATCGAGATGCAGGCCGCCCGGTCCGACGCGTTCCTGTCCTGGCTGGGTGGCGAACTGCACGCCAGATTCGGCGGTTCGGTCGAACCCTATCAGACCGGCAACCTGGCGCGCATGTGGCGGCGGGTGGAGCGCGGGTTCATCCGCGTCGACGCCGACGAGATGACCTATCCCGCCCATGTGATCCTGCGCTTCCGGCTGGAACAGGCGCTGATTGCCGGCGACCTGGCCGTGGCGGACCTGCCCGGCGCGTGGAATGACGGGTTCAAGGCCCTGCTGGGCCTGGTGCCGCCCGACGACGCGCGCGGCTGCCTGCAGGACATCCACTGGTATGACGGGGCGTTCGGCTATTTCCCCAGCTACACGCTGGGCGCGATGGCGGCCGCGCAGTTGATGGCGGCGGCCCGGACTGCGGAACCCGGCATGGACCAGGCATTGGCGCAGGGCGATCTGTCGCCGCTGCTGGGCTGGCTGCGCACCCATGTGCACGCCAAGGGCAGCCGGCTGGGCTTCAACGACCTGCTGCGCGAGGCGACGGGGCGGCCGCTGGACCCGTCCTGCTTCCGCCAGCACCTGACGGCGCGCTATCTGACCTGAACGGTGCCGACCACGGCCGGCACCATCCGGGATCGTTGGATCAGTAGCCGTACGGCTTCGCCGTCACCGGCACCCAGCGGCCACCCTTGACCACGGTCAGGAACGACTCGCTGGACCCCTGATGCTTGTCCGGGCCGAAGCTGATCACCGGCGAACCGAACGCGTCATGGAAGTCCTTGATCTGCTCCATGCCCTTGACGAAGGACTCCCAGGTCAGGTCGGTGCCCGCATTCTGCAGGGCCTTCACCACCAGCTGCCCGCCGGTATAGCCCAGCTGCGCGGCGAAGTTGGGCTCCTTGCCGTACAGCTTCTTGTATTTCTCGGCGAAGGCGCGGACCTCGGGGCGGGGATCGTCGGGATAGGCCACCAGGACCGACGTCATGGCATACAGGCCTTCGGTCACGCCGCCGGGTGCCTCGGCCACGGCGTCGTCATAGGCGGCGACCTGTGCCAGGAAGTCGACATTCCAGCCGACCTTGCGCGCGGCCGACACGATCTGGATGGTGTCGCGCACGATCGTGCCCAGCAGGACGACATCGCACTTGGCATCGCGCAGGCGCGCGATCGACGCGGTGAAATCGGTATCGGCGGGCTTGTGCAGCGTTTCCGCCGCCAGCTGCACGTTCATCACCTTCAGCTGGTCGCGCGCGCCATCCATGATGTCACGGCCGAAATCGGTGTCCTGCGACATCGCGCAGATCACCTTCTTGCCACGCTCCTCGATCAGCATCTTCACGCCGGCACGCATCTGGTCGTAGTACGACGCGGCCAGGCCGAACTTCAGCGGATGGAACGGCGAGTACATCGACCGCGCCGAGGTCAGCGGGAACACGTTGGGCACGTTCTTCGCAAGCTGCTCGGGCATCGTCGCGTTGTTCATCGGCGTGCCGCCATTGGCGACCATGATGAAGACGTTGTCGCGGTTCAGCAGCTTGTTCGACGCCTGCACGGCGCGCGGCACCTGGTACTGGCTGTCCTCGACCACCAGCTTGATCTTGCGGCCGTGGATGCCGCCCGCCGCGTTGGCCTCGTCGAACACCATCCGCCAGGAGTTGGCATTGTTGACGCCCCACATGGCGGTGACACCGGACAGGTCGGTGTAGGTGCCGATGACGATCTCCTTGTCGGTTACGCCGCGTGTCGCGGCCTGCGTCATCGCCGGCAGCGCCAGCGCGGCTGCCAGGGCGGTTGCGAGGATCGTCTTGCGCATTTGCTTCCCTTTTTGGATGGACGGTGGGGCGGGGAGGAATGTCGGTCAGGCGCCGGTCAGGGCGAAGGCACGTTGCATCAGATCGCGATAGCGGGCATCGCCGCCGGATGGGTCCAGGACAGACCGGACGGTGATCCCCAGGGCCTTGGCCCAGCCGGCGACCTCGGGCGGAATGCCGGCCTCGCCGATATACGCCAGGCGCAGCCGGGTCATCCCCAGTTCGCGCCGGACCGGGCGCAGCACCGTCAGATTGGCCAGGGCGCCCGACAGGCCGCCCGATTCACCGGCCGCCACCGCCCAGCGATACAGCGCGCGCTGCAGCCCGGTCGCGCCATCGGCGGCGGCGGTGATCCGCGCATGCAGACGTTCCCACGCCTCGGCATTGGCGCCGAACACGGTGGGTTGCAGCTGCTGCAGGTTCTCGACCGCGGTTTCCGGGCTTTCCAGGTAGTTGCTGATGGTCCCGCCGGCCAGCGCGGCATACAGGCCCAGCACCCGTTCGGTCACCTCGCTCATGGGCAGCACGGCCAGCCGCTCGTCGCCGTCGCGCAAGCCGAGGGCGGTCTGGGCACCGGCCACGAGGTGCATGATTTCGGCGTGGGTCAGGGTCTGGCCGATGCGTGTCTGCGGCCCGCGCGGGAACAGGATGATCGCCGGATCGTCGGCGCCGGGTCCTGGCGCGGCCGCCGGCGCGGTGGCGCCGGTCACCACGAACCCGTCCAGGCTGAAGCATTGCGGGTCGGCGAAGTCGCGCAGGCCCTTCATGTCGAAGATCACGATGCGTGACAGCCCCGGGCACGAATCCCGCACCGACAGCACCTTGTCCAGCTGCTCCTCGCCCTCGACGAACACCACCCGACTGCCGGACGACCGCAGGATGTGGCCGACGCGGTCTGCCTCCTCCTCGGGGTGGATGGCGACCGAGGCGCCGCCGCTGGCCAGGATCGCGAGGTCGGCATAGACCAGGTCCGGCCTTGTATCGCCCAGCACCGCGGCCACGTCGCCGCGGCCGAAATCGATCGCCTGCAACCCCTGGCGGATCGCGGCGACCGCGCCGTCCAGCTCTGCCCAGGTGATCGCCTTCCAGATCCCACGATCCTTCTTCCGCAGAACCACCTGGTCGCGCCGCGCCGCCGCCTGGCGGGCGAGCATCGCGGGAACGGTGTCGCGTTGGGCGCCGGAATTCAGTTCCACAGCCGCTTCCTCTTCCAGCGCCGTTGGCCGCGGATGCCCGCTTCCTTCTGGCCGAGATAGAATTCCCTGATGTCCTCGCGCTGCAGCAGCGCCGAACAGGTGTCTTCCGCGACGATCCGCCCGACTTCCAGCACATAGCCATAGTCGGCGGTCTTCAGCGCGATATGGGCGTTCTGCTCCACCAGCAGGATCGCCACGCCCTGTTCCTTGTTGATGCGGCGGATGATGCCGAAGATCTGCTGCACCAGCAGGGGCGACAGGCCCAGCGACGGTTCATCCAGCAACAGCAATTTCGGCCGGCCCATCAGCGCTCGGCTGATCGCCATCATCTGCTGCTCGCCACCCGACAGCAGGCCGGCGCGTTGATGCTGGCGCTCCTCCAGCCGGGGGAAATACGAATAGCAAAGCGCCAGGTCCTTCGCCACGCCGTCGGAATCCCGACGCGTGTAGGCGCCCATCATCAGGTTTTCCTTCACCGTCAGGAACGGAAAGGTCTCCCGCCCCTCGGGCACGTGGCAGATGCCCTGCCGCATCACCTGGTCGGGTGCCATGTGCCCGATCTCGCGGCCCTGGAACTGCACCTCCCCGCGTTCCGGATCGAGCACGCCGGAAATCGTGCGCAGCACCGTGGTCTTGCCGGCCCCGTTGGCGCCCAGCACGGTCACGATCTGGCCTGCCTGCACCTGCAGCGACACGCCGCGGATGGCCTGGATCGGCCCGTAGAACGTCTCGATCCCGGACACCTGAAGCAGAGCCTCGGTCATACCTCGACCTCCCCGCCGATATAGGCGCGCACGACTTCGGGGTCGGTCTGCACCTCGTGCGGCAGGCCCATCGCCAGCACCTTGCCGTAGTTCAGCGCCATCACCCGGTCGGAGACCTGGCTGACCAGGGACATATCGTGCTCGACCATGATCACGGTGATGCCGAGGTCCTTCTTGATGTCCTCGATCCAGAATCCCATGCCTTCCGTTTCTTCGACGTTCAGGCCGGATGACGGTTCATCCAGCAGCAGCAGTTTCGGTTCGGTACACAGCGCGCGGCCGAGCTCGACGACCTTGCGCACGCCGTACGGCAGGTTGGCGATCAGCGAGTCGCGGTAGCGCTGCAAGCCGAGGAAGGCGATCACGTCCTCGACCTTCTCGCGATGGTGCAGTTCCTCCCGGCGCACTGACGGCAGGAAGGCCATCTGCGACAGGAACCCCACCTTGTGGTGGCAGTGCCGCCCGATCAGCAGGTTCTGCAGCAGCGTGGCGTTCGGGAACAACTCGATGTTCTGAAACGTCCGCGCAATGCCCATGCCGGCGATGCGGTCCGGCGGCGTATGCGTGAACTCCT
>CAYZKM010000274.1:0-6652 GCA_964478525.1 uncultured Bifidobacterium sp. | reverse complement strand
AGCATGTCGTCGTCATCGGCGGCGGCGATACCGGGTCGGACTGCATCGGCACCTCCGCGCGCCAGGGCGCGGCCTCGATCATGCAGATCGAGATCATGCCGAAGCCGCCGGTGAAGGAAGACAAGGCGCTGGTCTGGCCGGACTGGCCCACCAAGCTGCGGTCCTCGCACGCGCATGACGAAGGCTGCGAACGCGACTGGTCGGTGCTGACCAAGGAAGCCATCGGCACGAACGGCAGGATCAGGGCGCCGACGGGCGCATGAGCATGCAGGAAGTCCCCGACAGCGCCTTCCAGCTGAAGGCCGACCTGGTGCTGCTGGCGATGGGCTTCCTGGGCCCGCGCCGCAATGCGCTGCTGGAACAGGCGGGCGTGGAGCTGGACCCGCGCGGCAACGTCGCGGCCAACACCGTCGATTACCGCACGTCCCGGGCCAAAGTGTTCTCGGCCGGGGATATGCGGCGTGGCCAGTCGCTGGTGGTGTGGGCGATCCGCGAGGGCCGGCAATGCGCCCGGTCGGTGGACCAGTTCCTGATGGGCGCGACGACCCTGCCGCGGTAAGGGGCGGGGCTCCGCCCCGGTCCCCGCCAGGGAGGCTCTGCCTCCCTGGTCCCTCCGCCAAGGGCGATTGCCCTTGGAACCATCTTGTTTCGGCTTCGCCGGCATGTTCTATCACGCCGATAGCGGGCTGTATCTGACACGGTTCCGGGCCTATGATCCGGGGACAGGGCGGTGGTTGTCGCGGGATCCGGTGGGGGAGGACGGTGATCCTGCTGGGAATCTGTACCCGTATGTCGGGGGGAATCCGGTTTCACAGATTGATCCGGATGGCGACGTTGCCCAAGCGTTACCGGCGATTATCGGTGTGCTCGACTCGATTACAGGGGCTGCTGTAGGGACAAGTATTGGGGCTGCACTCGGCCAACTACTAAACGGATTGATTGCCCCCTCTCCGTTGGATACACTATTTAATAAACCACCGTGGGACGCTAAGGACCCAAACGGCGCCAAAGCACCTGGAAAGCCAAGTGACGCAGAAGGTTTCTATGATCCAAAGGGAGGGGAGCAATGGGTGCCGAACCCCAACCCTGGGAGAGGTGGATCGAGCAGCGGCTGGTTGGATGATCGTGGGCGTGTTTGGTGCCCAACTGGACCGCGACCTGGACGTGCTCATGGCGGACCTCACTGGGATGTACAGACCCCTGGGGGTAAGAATCAAAATGTGAAGCCAAGAGAGAACATAAATGACTAGTGGTCCGTCGATATCCATATCTATTTTAATTCCGGAGCCCAATCCGTACTATTCATATCAAGATGAATATCATTTTTTTCAATGGCTAGAAGGACTCGATGCCTTCATTGATGCATGCCGTGTTAAGGGTGGACTATCGGTTGATCTCAAAAGCCCAATTGATAACGATAGTTTGGCTGATCTCACATCTCTGCTAATGAGATATTCACTGGATATGAAGTGTCTATCTGATCTTATACACGAAGGTAATGTCGCGTGGTTTAAGGACCCGAAGAATTACTGGCATGATCGCGTTTTCGGTGGTGATCCGTTGATCAATGAAATGTGATCAGCTTGGTGCGATGAGGGGCGGGCCTACACGGACCTTGACGGGTCTGCGTAGGCCCGCCCCTCATCGCACCAACAAGATGGTTCCAAGGGCAATCGCCCTTGGCGGAGGGTCCAGGGAGGCAGAGCCTCCCTGGCGGGTCAGGGCAGCGCCCTGCCCTTACAGATACTCGTCGGCCAGGGCCAGGTCGCGGATTTCGGCCACCGTGCCGCTGCGGCGCACCTGGCCACCGCGCATCACATACCCATGCGTTGCCAGCTTCAGCGCCGGGCGGGCCATCTGCTCGGTCATCAGCACCGTGGTGCCGCGCGCGCGCAGTTGCAGGATCGCCTCGCTGATCTGCTGAATCCACACCGGTGCCAGGCCCAGGAACGGCTCATCCATCAACAACAGCCGCGGAAACGACACCATCGCTCGGCTGAGTGCGACGATCTGCTGCTGCCCGCCCGAGAGCTGCCCTGCCGGCTGGCTGGCGCGATCCGTCAGCAGCGGAAAGATCGAGCACAGGAAGTCCAGCGCCTGCTTCTGCTTCGCCCGTCCCAGCCCGAACGCGCCGGCCAGCACGTTGTCGGTCACCGACAGGGTCGGGAACACCCGCCGCCCCTCGGGCGAGTAGCCGATGCCAAGCCGGGCGCGGCGCTCGCAGGGGATGGCGGTGATATCGTTGCCATCGAAAATGATCCGCCCGCCGGCGGGTTTCACCAGGCCGATGATGGCGTTGATGGTGCTGGACTTGCCGGCACCGTTGGCGCCGACCAGCAGCACGGTCTCGCCTTCCGGCACGTCGATGGAAATGCCCGACAGCGCGGTGATGCCGCCGTAGCGGACATGAAGTTGATCGATCTGCAGCAGCATTCAGTGCGCCTCCTCGGAATCGCCCAGATAGGCGGCGATGACGTCGGGGCGGGCCAGCACCTCGGCTGGCGGGCCGTCGGCCAGCAGCACGCCGGCATCCAGCACCAGGATGCGCGGGCACAGGCGGCGGATCAGGTCCATGTCATGCTCGATGATCAGCACGCTGCATTGTCCGGCGGCGCGCGCATGCGCCACAAACGTATCCACATGATGCCGTTCGGCGTGTTCCAGCCCGGCCGCGGGTTCGTCCAGCAGCAGGATCGACGGCGACGTCGCATAGGCCATGATCAGGCCGAGCATTTTCTGCAGACCGTAGGGGAGCTTGTCGGATTGTTCATCGAGACGATCGGCCAGGCCGAACTGGCCCAGCAGGTCCTCCAGCCCCGCGGGCATGCCGCGCTGGCCGAAGCGGATGGCGCGGATGATGTTCTCTCGCACCGAGACGCTTTTGAACGTGTTGGTCTGCTGGAAGCTGCGCGCCAGGCCGAGCCGGCTGATCGCATGGGTGGGCTGGCCGCTGATGTCCCGCCCGCCCAGGAAGACGCGGCCGCCCGAGGGCGGCTGGCGGCCCGATATCACGTTCACCAGCGTGGTCTTGCCGGCACCGTTCGGTCCGATGACGCCCAGCAGGCCGCCGGATTCCAGCGTGAACGTCAGCTCCTGGAAGACCCGCAGGCCGCCGAACCGCTTGGTCAGCGCCTCGACCCGCAGCTCGGTCATGGCGCACCTCCGCGCCACCGGCGGAACAGGTTTCGCGCCGTGCCGACGATGCCGCCGCGCGCAACCAGGATCACCACCAGGATCAGCACGCCGTACAGCCCCTGCGCGTACTGGCCCTGGGTGCCGAAGGAATGGGTGGCATAGACCAGCGCAACCGAGCCGATGATCGGCCCCAGGATCGATTCCCGCCCACCGATGATGGTGTAGGCGATGAAGTCGACGGCGATGACCGAGTCGAAGGAGCTCGGGTGCGCGGTCAGCAGCATGTTGACCAGCGAGTATCCGGCCAGGCCCGCCATGCCGGCGGCGACCACGAAGCCGAGTGCCTTATAGCGCCAGACGACCAGGCCCAGGCTTTCGGACAGGATCTCGTTCTCCTCGATGGCCGAGAAATGCTGGCGGAAATACCGGGTCAGCGCGACGGCGATCAGGGTGGAGACCAGCGCGACGCCGCAGGCGAACATCAGCACCTGGCGATGGCTGATCATCTCGGTACCGAACAGGGTCACCGGGGGGATGCCGGCGATGCCGTTCGATCCGCCGGTCAGGCCCGGGGTCTGGAACAGCACCAGCTGCATGATCTGCGACAGCACGAAGGTGACCAGCACGAAGTAGGTGCCGCGCAGGCGCAGCACCAGCGCGCCCAGCGGGATGGCGACGATGGCCGGCACCAGGAAGGCGGCGGCCGTCATCGCGAAGGCGTCGGTGATCTCGTACTGGCCGGCGATGGCGACCGTGTAGCCGCCCAGCGCCATGAAGGCCGGGGTGGCGAAGGTCAGCAGGTTCATGCGCAGCATGATCCACACGCTCTGCGCCGCGATCACGCCGATCAGGGCATGGTTCAGCACCGAGTAGACCAGCACGCTTCTGGTCATCATCGGGATCGCGAAGCAGACGACGGCGATGACCAGGGCGGCGATTTCATCCCAGGCGAGGAACCGCTCGCGCAGGATCAGCTGTGGCGAGGCCATCGGTCAGGCGCCCCGGATTTCACGGCCCAGCAGGCCGGTGGGGCGGAACACCAGCAGCAGCAGGACCAGGATGAACAGCACCAGCGCCCCGACCGATCCGCCGAAATAGACGCTGGAATACGCCTCGACGATGCCGACGATGAAGGCGGCCAGTGCTGCCCCGCCCAGGCTGCCCAGCCCGCCCAGGATCACGGTCAGGAACGAGGTCGCCAGCACGGGATCGCCGACGCCGGGCGACAGCGCCAGGATCGGCGTGACCAGCGCCCCGGTCAGCCCCGCCAGCCCGGTCGCCAGCGCGAAGGCGGCGGGGAACAGCAGCTTGGGCCGCATCCCCTGCGCCATCGCCACCTGCCGGTCATCCGCCAGCGCCCGCAGCGCGCGGCCGAGGTCGGTGCGGAACAGCACCAGCCACAGCGCGACGATGGCGGCCAGGCAGATGCCCAGCACGATCAGGTTCTCCTTCGGCACATAGATCGGACCGGCGCGCAGCGATCCGGTGACGGGAAAGCTGAACTCCATCGACAGCGGGCCGAACACGCGCAGCAGCGTGTTCGACACCACCAGGTACAGCCCCAGCGTCAGCATCAGCGTGGCCAGGTGGTCGTCGATCAGGGGTTCCAGCAGGAACAGTTCGAACACCCATCCCAGTGCGGCGCTGGCCAGCACCGCGATCAGCACCGCCACCGGAAATGGCACGCCCAGGAAGGCGACGCAGGAATAGGCGACATAGCCGCCCAGCATATAGAAGCCGCCATGGGCGAAGTTGACCACGCCCAGGATGCCGAAGACCAGCGTGAAGCCCAGGGCGAGCAGCGCGTACTGCGCGCCCAGGCTGACGCCGATCACGGCCGCTTGCAGGAATTGTTCCACGATGGCGCGACCGGTCCGCCGATGCGATCAGTTGGTCGGCTCGACGCGGGTGATGCCCAGGTCCTTGCCGTCCTTGATGATGCCGACGCCGAACGGGAAGAACAGTTCCTGGTTGATCCCGTACTGCTTCTGCCCGGACCAGACGCCCTTGCCCATGTTCGGGTCCACGACCGCCAGCTTGCGCAGTTCGGCCGCGACCTTGCCGGCATCCTCGACCGTGCCGGCGTTGACGATCGCCTTCATGGTCATGCGCGCCGCCGGCAGGTTGCCCCACAGCGCGGTGCCGCCGACCGGTTCCTTGCCCAGCAGCTTGCGATAGATGGTGTCGATCTCGCGCATTTCGTCGGTCACGGCGACGGTCTCGAACCAGTAGAAATCCTTCAGCACGTCGATCCCGCCGGACACGCGCAGGATCTCCTCGGTCCCCGGCCCGCCCAGGCGGCCGATCGGGCCCTTGAACCCGGCCAGGCGCAGCTGCTTCACGATGACGCCGGCATCGCCCGGGGGGGACGATGCGGTGTCGACCGCGTCGGGGTTGGTGGCCAGCAGGCGGGTGATGATCGGGGCGAAGTTCGTCGTGCCGCGCTGGTAATACTCCTCGGTCGCCTTCACGCCATTGTTACGGTACGCGACCGCGTCGACGCTGGCGATGTCGGTGCCGCCCTGGTCGTTCGGCGCGACCAGCGCGACCGACTTGATCTGGGGGAAATGCTTCAGCGCGTGCTTGACCATCGCATCGGACCAGCTGGCCGGGCCGGGCGCGACGTGGAACACCAGCGGATATTTCGGGTCCAGCGCGTTCTTCGCATAGGCGGCGTTCCAGCTGAGCTGTTCGTTGCGCGCCGCAACCGGCTTGATGCCGGTGGCCTCGGGCGATCCGACCGGACCGATGATGATCTTGATGCCTTCGCTGGCCAGCGCGTTCGCGCCCGCCGCCGCACCGTCGGCCGTGTACTTGGAATCATAGCTGACGACGGCAATCTTGCACTTCTTGCCGTTGATCGTCACGCCGCCGGCGGCGTTCACCTCGGCCGCGGCCAGTTCGGCGGCACCGGCCATCGCCAGGCCCCATTGCGCCGCACCACCCGACATCGGACCCATCGCGCCCACCTTCACGGTGCAGTCCTGGGCCTGTGCGGCAACCGCACCCGCGAGCGAAAACACCGCTGCCAACAGCGAAATCCGGAATTTCATGGTTCATTTTCTCCCGACGGCCCACCTGCAACCCGGCCGGCACGTGCATCCACGGCCACGGTTTAGCCACCCGGGCGGCCCCGTCAAGGGCGGTAGGAGAATGGTAATTTTCCGTCACAACGCCCATCCGGCGAAATTCTGTTCGCTTGAGACTGCGCCCCCAAGCGGGTAAGACCCGCGCGGAAAACGTGGCCGAGACGCGCCAGCCGCCAGGGAGGCAAACGAAAGCCGGTGGAATTCGAGGTACTGATCGAGAACGTGCTGAACGCGTTGACCGCGGGCATCACGATCGGCTGCATCTACGGTCTGATGTGCATCGGCCTCGGGCTGATCTTCGGCGTCATGAAGATCGTCAACTTCGCCCAGGGCGAGTTGCTGATGCTGGGCATGTTCGCCAGCCTTTACCTGGTCACCGGCGGCGGCGTGCTGGCGTTCCTGGGTCCCTATATCGGCCCCTTTGTCGG
>CAYZKM010000273.1:0-6660 GCA_964478525.1 uncultured Bifidobacterium sp. | reverse complement strand
CGACATCGCGGCACACTTTCAGCATCGCCGCCGACGCCGTGACGATCCGCTCGATCGGCGAGCGCGCCGGCATCGCCGCCATGCGGCGGTTCTCCTCCTCCAGCCGGTGCAGATTCAGGCCGCGTTCGATGATCGTGCGCAGCACGGCGATGTCGACCGGCTTCTCGCAGAAATCATAGGCGCCGCCGCCGATCGCCTTCAGGGCGTTCTTGCGCTCGCCGTTGCCGGTCACGACGATGACCTTGGCCTGCGGGGCGAGGCGGCCGATCTCCTCCAGCGTGGCGAAGCCTTCGCTGACGCCGTCGGGATCGGGCGGCAGGCCCAGGTCCATCAGCACGACCGGGGGGTTTTCCTTGCGCAGCAGGGTGATCGCCTGCGGGCGGGCATGGGCGAACAGCACCTCGCAGGCCGGGAACGCCCAGCGATACTGGGAGCACAGGCCTTCATCGTCCTCGACGATCAGCAGTTTCGGCTTGGCCATGTCGTTCCCTCGGTCAAACGGCGGTGGCGTCGGTCAGCGCTGCCCGCAGGGCCGGCAGCAGGATCGTCATGGTGGTGCCGACATCGATCTGGCTGCGCACCAGCAGGTCGCCGCCGGCATGGCGCAGCAATTCCCGCGCCTGGTAGGCACCGATGCCCAGGCCGCCGCCCTTGGTCGTGGCGAAGGGCTGGAACAGGCTGTCGCGCACGAACTCGGGAGGCATCCCGCCACCCTCGTCGGTGATTTCGATCATCACGCTCAGGCCTTCATGGCGCACCGCGACGGTGACCGGGCTGTCGGGGCCGGCGGCCTCGATCGCGTTGTTCAGCAGATGGGTGACCACGGCGTCGAACGCCTCGGGGTCCATCGCCACGCCCAGGTCGCCCTCGTCATCGTCCAGCACCACCGTCGCCCCATGGGTTTCCCGGCAGACATCGACCAGGTCCCGCAGCCGCTCGCCCGGCGCGATCAGGGCATGGCTGCGTTCCTGCTGTTCCGCCTGCAGGCGGGTCAGCAGCCGGGTGATCTTCGCCACCGAGGCCCGGACGGTGGCCAGCATGTCGCGCTGAAACTCCGGGTTGTCGGCGTGGACCTCGGCATTGGACAGCAGCATCGAGAGTTGGCCGGACACGTTCTTGATATCGTGGATGACGAAGGCGAAACGCTGGCTGTATTCGCGCAGCTGCCGGGTCTGCGACAGCACCTGGGCCGCGCGCTGTTCCGCGACACGGCTGGCGATTTCCCGCCCGACGACGCGTAGCAGGTCGAACGCCTCGCGGTCCAGTTTGAACTGGGCGCGCGATTGCGCCAGCACGACGAAGCCGATCAGCGTGCCGAAATGATTGAGCGGCACCGCCAGCCAGGTGCGCGGCAGGTCGGGAAACCAGGTTGCCGACCCCGCCATCTGATCGAACACGGCGATCCAGTCGCCGTCGCGGAACACCGGCAGCAGCGGGTGGCCGGGCGGGATCGGCATGGTGATGGCGGGCATGTTCCATGACCCGGCCCACTGGAAGGACACTTCCTCGGGCGCGCGGACGAACAGCGCGCCGGCCGGGCTGTCGACGACGCCGGCGGCGGCCCGGATCGCGCGCAGATGCAGCCCGACATGGGCGTCGGGCGCGGTCAGCGTCTCGATGCAGCGCATCCATTCGCGGCGGTAGTCGTACCGGTAGCTGAAGAAACTATCGACCAGCAGCACGCGCAGCCGCGACCGCACCGACGCCGAGGTCAGCAGCACCGCCACCGTCATCAGCCCGCCGAAGATCATCGTGGTTTCGGCGACATGGCCCCAGTTGCCGCCGCTGCGGCGCGCGACCTCTCCGGCCACCGCCAGCGCCAGCAGGAACAGCCCGGCGATGACCAGGGTCGCGCTGTGGAACACCACGTTGCGCGAGACATGGATGTCGATCCGCCAGCGCCGGTTGCGCGCGGCCGCCAGCGCGATCAGCGGGGCCGCCAGCGCCACGACGGGCGCGCGGCCTTCCATCAGCGGTTGCGAGATGCGGCGGAACAGGATCGCATCCGAATACAGCAGCAGGTCGAACAGGAAGATGCCGCCCAGTGCGACACACAGCAGGTTGATATGCCAGCGGGCATCGACCGGGGTGTTGAAATACAGGTTCTCCAGCAACAGGATGCTGGCCACCGGGAAGCCGAGGCGCAGCGCGGTGGTGACCGACCACAGCGAGGTGAGCTGCGGCGACGACAGCGCGTTGGCCAGCAGCAATCCCCCGACCAGCAGCACCGCGAGCAGGCCCATCGTGCTGAACGCATGCACGAGCTGGCGCTGCGCCGCGACGGACCGGCGGTACAGGTGCAGAATGAAACAGTACCAGGCCGCGGATCGTGCCAGTTCAAGCCAGGGCGGCAGGCCGGTATAGGGCATCTGCCAGCGGACGGCGATACTGCCGGCCCAGACCGCCGTGGTGACGCAGGCCCCGGCCAGCAGGATGCCGGTGCTGCTGCGTGGCTTGCGGGCCAGGATCAGCACGGCGAGCAGCACATAGACCAGCGCGCAGGCGCCGTGCAGCAGGGACATCGCAGGCAGGTCGATGGTCATGGGCACGGAACATGTCCAACGGAATGGCGGTGTGGCAACCGGAAACCGATCCGCCGGCCCGATCGCCCGGCAGGATTCAGCGCGCGCCTTCCCGCAGCAGCACGACCCGCACGGTGCGCAGCAGGATCACGAGGTCCAGGGCCAGCGAGCGGTTCTTCACATAGTAAAGGTCGTAGGCGAGCTTCTGGCGCGCATCCTCGACCGAGGCGCCATAGGGGAAATTGACCTGTGCCCAGCCGGTCAGGCCCGGCTTCACCGCCAGGCGCTGGGCATAGAACGGGATGGCCCGCTGCAGCTGGTCGACGAATAGCGGCCGTTCCGGGCGGGGGCCGACCATGCTCATGCTGCCGCCGAGGACGTTCAGAAGCTGCGGCAGCTCGTCTATGCGGGTCGAGCGGATGAAGCTGCCGATCCGGGTGATGCGGGAGTCGCGATGACGCGCCCATAGCGGGGTCCCGCCGGCCTCGGCGTCGGCGACCATGCTGCGGAACTTGAACAGCAGGAACGGTTCGCCGCGCAGGCCGGTGCGCTGCTGCGCGTAGAAGACCGGGCCGCGGCTGTCGAGCTTGATCAGCAGCGCGGTGATGGCCATCACCGGCAGGGTCAGGATCAGCAGGCCGAGCGCGACCGCGATGTCGAGCGCGCGCTTCAACGGTTGATGCAAGCCGGGGGCGCTGGCCCAGCCCGGGGCGTCGGCGGGGGAATGGGCGGCCATGGCGCCGAGGTCGATCTGGCCCAGATGGCGCTCGAAGAAGGTCGGCTCGTCGAAAATGCGCACGCCGTCGGGCTGGCCGGCCGGCATGGTCCGGTCTTCGCTCGTATCGTCGCGGTCACTGACAACCACCAGCCCCCATATGCCCTGTGTCCGCAACTGCTGATACGTGGGCGGGGCGCCGTTCCACACAGCGGGTTCCGGCAGGATCAGGCCGTGGCACCGCTGGCGCACCAGGTCGCACAGACGCGCCGAACGGTCGCGCGGGCCCAGCACCAGGATGCGGCGGGACAGGCCGCGGCGGGCGGCGATCAGCGTGAACAGCGCCCGGGTCAGCAGCAGGGCGACGAACCAGACGACGAGGACCCGGGCCAGCCACCCGACCTCCTGCCAGGTCAGCGCGCCATTGTGCCAGCCGCCGATCAGCAGGACGGCGGGGAAGGCGATCATGGCGGTGACGCCGGCGCTGGCCAGCAGGCGGCGGGGATCGAGGCAGACTTCCGGCCGGTACAGGCCGATGGTGATGGCGGTGCCGGCCATGACCAGGGCGAAGGTCGCCGCCAGCGTCACGCAATCCTGCGACAGGGCCAGGGATGTCAGGGCCGGCACGTCGATCGCTTGCGGGGCGGCGAGGACGGCGCAGATCAGCACGAATGACAGCGCCATTTCGACGAGGCCCAGAAGGGCGATCTCGACCGGAAACAGGTGCGCTGCGATGCGCGTCATCAAATCCTCCGTTTCGTCCACGCCGGGGCCATCCCGCCGGTGTGGCGCTGCATCCTGCCCGCCGGCTTCCTGCGCGGCGGCTGCGCGTCTGCGTCCGTTGCGCTGCCGGCAGACCTGCGACCGGCAGACCTGTTGCCGATAGGCCTGCTGCCGATGGGCCTGTTGCCGGTCGACGGGCCGCCGACCGGCGCATTGCCAATGCGCGCACCTTGCCAGAGCGGGACCAGAAACGTCCATAAAATAATATATCGTCGCTCAAAAAAATTTGTTCCCCTGCCTGCCCCGGAAAGGGTTATACACAGAACCGTCGCGACGATGTTCGGACGATATGCAGTCAGGTCCAGCGAGTCGAGGCAAGGATGAAACCGGATCGCAACGAGAATGCCGTCAATTTAGAAACGTTTCCGATATGGGTTTCGTATTTTTTATTGGTCACTGTGTAATAATGAGAGACATTTGTCCCATTGAACCCGCATCTTCTCGCAGGTATATTGGTTGCAAATGATGTGGCACTGGTCAGACGACTGCGTACAACCCGCTGGTTGCAGCCCCCGGTTCCCGTGGGGTACGGCCAGGCACCGGAGGCGTGTAGCTCATCGGTAGAGCGCTGCCGCTACATGGCAGAGGAGGGGGTTCAATTCCTTCCGCGCCTACCACACCGGATAATGTCGAGTGCGGCTGTGTAATCGGAGTTGAAGTTATTCCCGTGCGGCGTGTCCTCACCCTTGTGGCCCTCGTGGCCATCTCCGCCCTGGCCGCCGCATGTGCGACGGACAAGGGCCCCTATGCGGCCTCGATCAGCGTCGCCGAAGCGCAGCAGATGGCGCCCGCGCCCACGCCCGACGAGTATATCATCGGTGCCGGCGACCAGCTGAGCGTCTTCGTCTATCGCAACCCCGACCTGAGCGAGGCCGGCGTCGCCGTCCGTCCCGACGGCAGGATCTCGGTCCCGCTGATCGAGGATATCCAGGCCGCCGGCAAATCGCCCACCAAGCTGGCGCGGGAAATCGAGGACAGGCTGAAGAAATACATCCTCGATCCGAACGTGACCGTCATCGTGCGCAGCTTCATCGGCCCGCCCGACCGCCAGGTCCGCGTGATCGGCGAGGCCACCGACCCCATCGCCATCCCCTATCGCGACAACATGACCCTGCTCGACGTCATGATCGCAACCAAGGGCCTGACGAAATATGCCTCGGGCAACCGGGCGATGATCGTGCGCGTCGAACCGAACGGCAAGCAGCAATCGATCCGCGTGCGGCTGTCCGACCTGATCAAGGATGGCGATATCAGCCAGAATATCGCCATGATGCCGGGGGACACGCTGATCATCCCGCAATCGTGGTTCTGAGGAAAGCGGCGAGCCATGGATTCCGTACGCACGATGCTTCTCTCCTACCTGCGGGCCGCATGGCGCCGCAGGTGGACCGGCGTCATCGTCGCCTGGCTGGTCTGTGGCGTCGGCTGGGTCGGCGTCTACCTGATTCCCAACCAGTTCGAATCCAGCGCTCGGCTGTTCGTCGACGCCGACGCGATCCTGACCCCGCTGCTGCGCGGCATCGCCGCCGACTCGGCACCGACCACACAGCTTGAAATCCTGCAGCGCACCCTGCTGAGCCGCCCGAACCTGGAAAAACTGGTCTCGAAAACCGATCTCGACCTGACGCTGAACGGCCCATCCGATCGCGAACGGCTGCTGACCCGCCTGGCGGCCGAGATCAAGGTCGTGCCGCAAACCCGCAACCTGTTCACCATCAGCTATCGCGACAAAAGCCCGAAGCTGGCGCATGACGTGGTGCAGACGCTGCTGACGATCTTCATCGAAAGCGCCACCGGCACCAACCGCGCCGACATGGAGAACGCCCGCCGCTTCCTGGAACGCCAGATCCAGTCCTATGAACAGCAGCTGCGCGCGGCCGAGAAACGGCGCGCCGATTTCCGCGCCCGCTATATCGAGGTACTGCCGAACGACGCCAACCCGAACGTGCCCGCCCTGGAAGGCGCGCGCACCCAGGCGCAGACCCTGGAAGGCAAGCTGCAGGACGCGCTGCTGGCCCGCGACGCCCTGAAGCAGGAGGTCGAGAACACCGCCCCGATGCTGGTGGTCGAGGCCGGCGGCGTCGCCGGCGGGCCGGCCGGACCACAGGGCCCCGCCGCGCGGACCCGCGTGCAGGAAGCCGAGGAACAGCTGCGCATGCTGCTGCTGCGCCAGACCGACCAGCACCCGGACGTCATCGCGCAGAAGAAACTGATCGAGGCGCTGCGCCGCACCCCCGGCGCCAACGGCCCCGCCGCCGGCACCCAGGACCAGAAGCCGGGAACCCCCGGCACGCCACAGCGCACCGTGCCGAACCCGGTCTACGACCAGCTGAAGGTCAAGCTGATCGAAGCCGACACCCAGATCATCTCGCTGCAGCGCCAGCGCGACGAGGCGGTGCGCTACCGCGACCGGCTGGAGAAGATCCAGCGCGAGCAGCCCGGCCTGATCGCCGAATACCAGAACATGGACCGCGACTACAGCGTCCTGCGCAAAAACTACGAAGACCTGCTGGGCCGGCTGCAGGCCGCGAACATCGCCCAGGCCGCCGATACGCAGGCGGACAAGGTGAAGCTGCAGATCATCGATCCGCCCGAGGTGCCGCGCCTGCCGGCCGCGCCGAACCGCCTGCTGCTGATCAG
>CAYZKM010000272.1:0-6671 GCA_964478525.1 uncultured Bifidobacterium sp. | reverse complement strand
TCATTCGATCATGTACATCTTCGCCGTCGCGTTGCAGGACGGGCGCTGGCACCATGTCGACAGCTATACGCCGAAGCGCGCCGGGCGCGCGGACACCGTGCGGCTGTGGCACAAGATCGAAACTACCGAGGATCCGGAGTGGACGCGCCGCTATCATGCGACCGATCCCAACGAATTGTCGTTCGGTGGCCGTGTCGAGATCATCATGGACGACGGTTCGAAGATCGTCGACGAGATGGCGGTGGCGAACGCCCATTCCAACGGCGCCCGTCCGTTCGCGCGTCCTGACTACATCCGCAAGTTCCAGACGCTGACCGAGGGGCTGATCACGGCCCGTGAATCGAATCGCTTCCTGGAAGCGGTGCAGGACCTGGCGAAGCTGCCCGCCGGCGAACTGCATCGCCTGAACGTCGCGCTGCCCGCCGGCACCCTGGCCGTCGGCAAGCCTGGTATCCTGTAAGGAGGAAACGACATGAGTGGCACCGCACCTCCCCCCAACCCGCCGGTACGCGCCAAGCGTGGCGTCGGCCTGTCGGGCATCGTCGCCGGCAACACCTCGCTGTGCACCGTCGGCCGGTCCGGCAACGATCTGCATTATCGTGGCTACAATATCCTCGATGTCGCCGACACGTGCGAGTTCGAGGAGATCGCCTATCTGCTCGTGCACGGTGAATTGCCGACGCGGGCCGAGCTGAAGGGCTATAAGGCGAAGCTGAAATCGCTGCGCGGCTTGCCGCTTGGCGTGAAGGCCGCGCTGGAGGCACTGCCAGCCGCGTCGCACCCGATGGACGTGATGCGCACCGGCGTGTCCGCCCTGGGCTGCGTGCTGCCCGAGAAGGACGATCAGAACGCGCCCGGCGCGCGCGACATCGCCGACCGGCTGATGGCCAATCTCGGCTCGATGCTGCTGTACTGGTTTCATTATGCCCATAACGGCAAGCGCATCGACGTCGAGACCGATGACGACAGCATCGGCGGTCATTTCCTGCATCTGCTGCATGGCAAGCCGCCGTCCGAGACGATGGTGCGCGCGATGCACACCTCGCTGATCCTGTATGCCGAACATGAGTTCAACGCATCGACGTTCACGTGCCGGGTGGTGGCGGGAACGGGTGCGGACATGTACTCGGCGATCACGGCGGGTATCGGCGCGCTGCGCGGACCGAAGCATGGCGGTGCGAACGAGGTTTCATTCGAAATCCAGAATCGCTACGCCTCGCCTGACGAAGCGGAAGCCGATATCCGCAAGCGCATCGAAGCCAAGCAGGTCGTCATCGGCTTCGGCCATGCGGTCTACACGATTTCCGATCCGCGCAATGCGGTCATCAAGGAAGTCGCGCGCCGCCTGTCGGCCGAGGCGGGATCGATGCGCCTGTTCGACATCGCCGACCGCATCGAGAAGACGATGATGGACGCGAAGACGATGTTCGCGAACCTCGATTGGTTCAGCGCCATCTCCTATCACATGATGGGCGTGCCGACCGCGATGTTCACGCCGTTGTTCGTGATCGCGCGCACGTCGGGATGGGCCGCGCATGTGATGGAACAGCGCGTCGACAACAAGCTGATCCGCCCGACCGCGAACTATATCGGTCCGGAGGATCGCGCATTCGTGCCGATCGACAAACGCGGCTGATCCCAACAGGGATCTTTGGCCGGAAGCCGCCGCGGCAGGGATGTCGCGGCGGTTTTTGTTTGTGGGAAAGCCATCAGCCCAGCAAACTTTTTTTGCATCCGTGACCAAAAACCGTTCGCTTCTGATTGACAGAGGACATGCGGACAAGGAATAGCGGAATCGGAGTTTGCGAATCGATTCGCTGAAGCGCTCAGCCATCGGCTTCGTGACCGATCAAACTGTAAGGACGGTCCATGGACCGCAGCCTTGTCCACGCAACGCAGAAGCCGCCAGGCCCGAACCTATCGCGCCTGACATCGCGACAAATGCGCGCGCAGGCATACCGCATCGAGCGCGGTTCGCCATCGGGCAGCAAACGTTTCGATGGCGGCAACCGCTGGTACGGATCGCTGCGGTCGCCGCGCCCGTCATGCGTCCGTACAACCCGTGGCCGGTGATACGTCGCATGATTTTCACGAACGCGCCGAAAAAGGAGTTCCTATTCGTGAGCACTGAAGAAACCACCCCCGAGACCCTGCGCGCGCAGCCATTGGCGATGCGTGCGGGTACCCGCAAGGCTGCCGGCAAGAAGGCCGCACCAAAGAAGGCCGCCGCGAAGAAGGCGGCACCGAAGAAGGCTGCTGGCAAGAAAGCCGCGCCGAAGAAGGCTGCCGGAAAGAAGGCGGCGGTGAAGAAGGCGGCGCCGAAGAAGGCTGCCGGCAAGAAGGCCGCGCCGAAGAAGGCCGCCGCCAAGAAGGCGGCACCGAAGAAGGCTGCGGTGAAGAAGGCCGCCGGCAAGAAGGCGGCGCCGAAGAAGGCGGCTGCGAAGAAGGCAGCACCGAAGAAGGCTGCTGCCAAGAAGGCTGCGCCGAAGAAGGCAGCACCGAAGAAGGCTGCCGCCAGGAAGGCCGCCACGCGCGCGGTGCCAGCGAAGGCTGCTCGCAAGGCGGCACGTCGTCCGCGCGCCGTCGCACCGGCGCCTGTCGCGGATACCGGGTCGGAAACGGGTGGCAACGAAAGCTGATCACCGACGGCGCGTTGGCGTACTAGGTTCAGGCGTGGCCGGGCATTCGTGCCTGGTCACCCCCCTGGCGCTATCCGAACGTGGACAGCAGGTCGTCCACCTGCGGTGCCGTCAGCAGGCGAGGTGATGCGGATCGTAGCATCAGGAACAGTTTCGCCGCCTCTTCCAGTTCCTCGGCGGCATAGACGGCATCCGTCAGCGTTTTCCCCGAGACGACAGGCCCATGATTGGCCAGCAGTACCGCACGGGCATCGCGCGCGGCATGGTGGATCGCGGGTTCCATCGCCGCGTCACCGGGGCGGTAGTATTCGACGATCGGCATCCGCCGCCCCACCCGCATCACGAAATACGGTGTCAGCGGCGGGATCGGATTGTCCGTATCGACATCCGGCAGACACGCCACGGCCGTTGCGTGCGTGGAATGCAGATGCACCACCGCCCCGGCATCCGCCCGCGCCGTATAGACGGCCCGGTGCATGAACACTTCCTTCGATGGCTTGTCGCCGTCCACATGCCGGAACTCCGCGTCCAGCCGCGACAGGCGTTCCGCGGTCAGGCGGCCGAGGCTGGAATTGGTGGGGGTGATCAGATAGCCGCCATCCGCCAGCCGTACGCTGATATTGCCTGCGCTGCCGACCGAGAAGCCACGCGCGAACAGGCTGGCGGCGAGTTCGACCAGAAGCGTGCGGGTATCGGTGTCCGACATCACCGATCCTCCAGCAGGCGGAACGCCTTGATGAAGAAATCGGTCGCACCGAAATTGCCCGATTTCAGTGCCAGCAGCAGGCGGGCACCGCCGGCCTCGGCAAAGGTCCAGGGCACGCCGGGATCGATCTCGGGGCCGATCTGCAGGCTGCGAACCCCCAGCCGAGCGACGATCGACCCGGACGTCTCTCCGCCTGCGACGACCAGGCGGCGGACGCCGCGGGCCACCAGGCCGGTGGCGACGCGGGCCAGGGCATCCTCGATCAGCGCGCCGGCGGCCTCGCGCCCCAGCCTGGCCTGGATGGCGGCGACACGATCGGGCGGAGCCGATGCGGCGATCACGACCGGCGCCGACCCCAGCTTATCGGCGGCCCAGGCCAGCGCGGTCTCGGCCAGGATGGCGGCATCCGGCGTCGCCAGCGGATCGAGCTCCAGCACCGGCACATGCGCCCGCGCCGCGCCAAGCTGTGCCAGAGTCGCGCGGGAGCAGGACCCGGACAGCACGGCGGCATGGCCCGCGACCGCCGGCAGGCGTGCCGGGTCGCCGTGATCGGCCAGCAGCCCGGCGCGCCGGAAATTCGCGGGCAGGCCCATCGCCACGCCCGATCCGCCGGTGATCAGTGCATGGCCCTCGGCCGCTTCGCCGATCGCGAGCAGATGCGCATCAGACACCGCATCGACGATGGCATAGCGTCGCCCCTGTTCCTTCAGCGCGGTCATCTGCCGGCGGATCGCCTGCGCGCCCTGCTCGACGACCGGGAACGGGACCAGGCCCACGGTACCGTCGGTCTGGCGCGACAGAACGCGGACCAGGTTGGCATCCTTCATCGGCGTCAGCGGATGGTTCTCCATCCCGCTCTCGTTCAGCAGCACGCCGCCGGCGAACAGGTGCCCCTGGTAGACGGTGCGCGCATTGGTCGGGAAGGCGGGACAGGCCAGGGCGAAGCCGCTGCCCAACTCGGCCAGCAGGGCGTCGGCGACCGGGCCGATATTGCCTTCGTCGGTGCTGTCGAAGGTCGAGCAGTACTTGAAGAAGAACTGCCGGCACCCGCCGGCGCGCAGCCAGGCCAGGGCCGCCAGGCTTTCGCCGACGGCGTCGCGCACGGGGGATGTGCGCGATTTCAGCGCCACCACCACGGCATCGGCATCCGGCACGGGCTCGCCGGCTTTGGGTAGGCCGATCAGCTGGACGGTGCGCATGCCGCCGCGGACCAGCATCGAGCACAGGTCGGTGGCGCCGGTGAAGTCGTCGGCGATGGCTCCCAGAAGCATTCTCGTCCCCTCGTTGGTCTTATGCGATGGCCGAGCCGAACAGCACGGCCTGCGTGTCCCAGGATGGCAGGGCCTGCCCGCTCTGCCAGGCCATATCAGCCATGTCCTGCCGCAACGCTCGGCTGAAGATCATCCGGCGCAGCGACTTGGAGAACTGGTCCAGATCGCCGACCGGGCAGACCACTCCGGCTTCCATCTCGACCAGGCTGCTGACGGCGCCGCCGGCGGTGACGGCGACGGGAATGCCGCGTTTCAGCGCCTCGGCCACCGCCATGCCATAACCCTCGAAATGGGTGGCCAGCGCGAACAAATCGGTGTGGCGCCAGATGGGTTCCAGCCCCTCGGCGGTCAGCGCGCCGGTGAAGGTGACGCGGCTGGTGATGCCCAGCGTCTCGGCCAGGCCGGACAGGCCGCGTGCGTGCACCGGGTCGGGATCAGGCGAGCCGACCAGCGTCAGGTGCCAGTCCAGGTCGAACAGGCGGGCCAGGGCACGCAGCAGCAGGTCGTGCCCCTTGCGTGGGATCAGCGTGCCGACCGACAGGACCTGGCAGGTCGGCCCCCCCGATCCGGTGCAGCGCGGCGCGTCGTCGGTGCCCGGCACCACGACGCGGATGCGCCGCTGGTCCAGGCCGAACTCGGCCGTCAGGCAGGCGGCAGTCGGCTCGCTGGTCACGATCACGCGGGTCATGCGCGACATCAGCCGCTGCTCGATTGCTCGCAGCGACTCGCGGGCCTGCTCGTCCAGCCCGGTTTCCAGCGCCGTGGGGTGGTGGATCAGGCCGAACGCGCCACGGGCGACCAGCGCATCGTCCATCCCGGTGAAGGCGGGCAGGGCCAGGCCGTCGATGACCGGGCGCGTGCCGGGCAGCAACCGGTCCCACGCTGAACAGGCGGCATCGCGGGCGGTCTCGTCGGTGAGGGGGAAGCTGCCGGGCAGGGCGATGATGTCGACCAGATGGCCGTGCGCGCGCAGGCCCTCGACAATCCGGCGGTCATATTCATACCCGCCGGAAACGGTGTCGAACGGTGCGGGGACAATGAGCGAAACATGCATCGATGAAGCTTACGCCAGACCGCCGGATGTTTCGACTGGCCTGGCGCGGATTCGCGGCGATTGACCCCCGTCGCGTGGCACGGCGGAGGACACCATCACTCGGCAGACGCGACGCCTTCGATCACGCCGCCGAACGGGATCCAGGTCTTGCCGTCCCATCGCATCATCTGCATCGCCTTGATCGGGCGGAAATTGGTGGGCGAGGTGTTGACCTTGATCCCGGGCAGCAGGGTGGGCAGTTCCAGGTCCTTGACGTTGGCCGCCTGCTTCATGACGTTCTCGCGGCTGAAGTCGCCGTTGCACTGCTTCAGCACCTGCAGCAGCATCTTGCTGACGCTGTAGCCGAACACATAGCCGGAATCGGCCAGGTCGGCGCCTGGCATGTATTTCGCCATGAAGGCCCGCCATTCGTTCATACCGGGGTCATTGGCCCAGGCCGAATCGGTCGGGTCCTTGATGTAGTTCGTGCTCAGCATGTCCTTCGCATTTTCCGGACCGGCCGGGTTCAGGACCGCGCCGACCGAGATGGCCACGTTGCTCATGATGAAGATGGGGGGCTTCCAGCCGATATCCGCCATCTTGCGGATCGACTGGGCGGCGAATTTCGGGATCGCCGCCACGATCAGCGCATCCGCACCGCTGGCGCGCAGCGACGTGATCTGGCTGTCGATGGTCGGGTCCGTCGTCTCATAGGTCGAGGTGATGGTCTGCTTGTCATAGTTCGCGCCCAGCACGTCCTTCACGCCCGCCGGGTAGTCCTTACCGAAGTCGTCGTTCTGATACAGGATCGCGATCTTCGCGTTCGGGTTCTGCTGCAGGATGTACTTGGTATAAATCTGCGCTTCCGTGCGGTAGCTGGGCTGGAAACCCATCGTCCACGGATAGTTCTTGTAATCGCCCCATTTGTCTGCGCCGGTCGACAGGAACAGATGCGGCACCTTTTTCTGGTTCAGATACCGGTGGATCGCTGAATTGGTCGGTGTGCCCAGCGGATTGAACAT
>CAYZKM010000271.1:0-6676 GCA_964478525.1 uncultured Bifidobacterium sp. | reverse complement strand
GTCGGTCAGCTTCGAGGTGGCATGGCGCTGCACCGCCAGGGCGAGGTCGTCGGCGGACATGCCGGTGCCGTCGTCGACGACCTCGATGCGGTCGATGCCGCCGCCATCGAGTGCCACGGTGATGCGGGTCGCGCCGGCGTCGAGCGCGTTCTCGACCAGTTCCTTGACCGCGGCGGCCGGACGCTCGATCACCTCGCCGGCGGCGATGCGATTGACCGTGGTTTCCGCCAGGACGCGGATGCGGGCCATCAGGGCTCCTGGCGCAGGGCGCGGAAGCGGGCGATCAGGGCGGTGGTCGAGGAATCATGCGTCCCGGCTTCGGCGCCGGGGGACAGTTCCGGCAGGATGCCGCCGGCGAGCTGCTTGCCGAGCTCGACGCCCCATTGGTCGAAGCTGTCGATGCCCCAGAGGCAGCCCTGGACCGCGACCTTGTGTTCATACAGCGCGATCAGCCGGCCGAGGCTGTAGGGATCCAGCCGGGTGAACATCAGCGTGTTCGACGGGCGTTCGCCCTGCGCGACGCGGTGCGGCGCGACCAGGTCGATTTCGGCCGGTGCGGTGCCCCTGGCTGCCATCTCGGCACGGATCTCGGCCTCGGAGCGGCCGCGCAGCAGGGCCTCGGCCTGGGCGAAGGCATTGGCGGCCAGGGCACGATGGGCGTCGGGGCGGTCGTGATGGGGGATGGCGGCCAGGATGAAATCCACCGGCACCGGGCGCGTGCCCTGGTGGACGAGCTGCATGTAGGAATGCTGGGCGTTGGTGCCGGGCTCGCCGAACACGATCGGGCAGGTGTCCCAGCCGGTGGGGGCGCCGTCCAGGGTGACGTGCTTGCCGTTCGATTCCATCTCCAGCTGCTGGAGGAAGGCGGGGAAGCGCTTCAACCGTTCGTCGTAGGCCAGCACGCAATGGGTCGCACAGCCCAGCGCGTTGACGTTCCACACCCCGGCCAGGGCCAGCAGCACCGGCAGGTTCCGCCGGAACGGGGTGTCGCGGAAATGGCAGTCCATCGCCCAGGCGCCATCCAGCATGGCCTGGAACGCGTCCCAGCCCAGCGTCAGCGGGATGGTCAGGCCGATCGGAGACCACAGCGAGTAGCGCCCGCCGACCCAGTCGCGGAAGCCGAAGACCTGGTCGGGCGCGATGCCGAAGGCGGCGACGGCCTTCAGGTTGGTCGACAGGGCGGCGAAATGGCGGGCGATGGCGGCCTCGCCCAGCGCGCCGGCGATCCAGTCGCGCGCGGCGGCGGCGTTCATCATGGTTTCCTGGGTGGTGAACGTCTTCGACGCCACCAGGACCAGGGTACGCGCGGGATCGAGGTCGCGGATCGTCTCGGCGAAGGCGTGGCCGTCGACGTTGGACAGGAACCGTGCCTGCATCAGCGCATCGGTCCGCCCCAGCGTCAGCGCCTGCACCGCCATCAGCGGGCCGAGGTCGGACCCGCCGATGCCGATATTCACGACATGGGTGAAGCGTTCGCCGGTGGCGCCGCGCTTTGCCCCGCTGTGCACGGCGGCGACGAAATCGCGCATCCCGGCGCGTTCGGCGCGGGCGAGGTCGGCGGCGGCGTCATCACCCGATGGCAGCGCGGCGCGCAGGCTGACCCCCTCGGGCGCGCGGAGCGCCATGTGCATGGCGGCGCGATGCTCGGTCAGGTTGACCGCGTCGCCGGCGAACAGGCGGCGGCGGAATCCGTCGAGGTCGGCGGCCTCGGCGAGGGCGAACAGGGCGTCGAGTGCCGCATCGTCGATCGCGGTCTTGGAGAAATCGAGCGTCAGGTCATCGAGGCTGGCGCTGAACCGCGCCGCCCGCGCCGGGTCGGCGGCGAATAGCGGGGTGATGCGCGCACCGTCGGGCCGCGCGGCGAGGTCGCGCAGGCGGGCGAACGCGGCCTGGCGGGGCGGGGTCTGTGACATCGGGGGATTATAGGATGGGCGGGGAAGCGGGGCCATCGTGGTGTTGGGGCGCGCTTACGGCTGTACCCAGGTATCGCCGGTCCAGCCCTGGCGGTCGTAATCGGCCATGCACTGATCCACCAGCGCTTCCATCCTTGCCAGGTCGCCGCCCTTCTCGGCGAAGGTCAGGGCCTGGGCGCGGATATCCTCCCACCCGCCGGCATAGTTCATCTCATACAGCTCGTGCCGCCCGCCGAATTCGGTGCCGATCGCGTCCCACAGCAGTTTCATGATCTTCACCCGCTCCTCGGCGCCGATGCCGTGCGAGCCGCGCACATACTGGCGCAGATACGGCTCGATCGCCGGATTGGCGAAATCCCTGGCCGAGGACGGCAGGTAGATCAGCCCGGAGGTGACGATGCGCTGCACGATTTCCTTCACCCGCGGATAGGCGTCGGGGGCGAAGACGCGATAGGCGAGGCCGGCGCGCAGTTCCGGCAGCACCGCCCCGTCGTTCCACGGGTCGGGGTTGTTGGCCATGGCGTTCGACAGCGACCAGAACAGGTTGCGCCACGAGATCGCTTCCCCCAGCAGCACCTGGTTGCCACGCGCGGCATCGCCGCCGGTGCAGCGCAGCGCCTTGGCCAGCAGCCCGCACAGGAAATCCAGCTTCACCGCGAACCGCGTGCAGCCCTGGAACAGGAACCCGTTGGTGAAGCCCGAGCGCGGATAGAATGACAGCACGCGGGCGGGATCGCGATAGATGAACACGTCCTCCCAGGGGACGAACACCTTGTCGAGGATGAAGATCGCGTCGTTCTCGTCGAAACGCGACGACAGCGGGTAGTCGAACGGCGAGCCATGCAGTCCCGCCGCCCGTTCGTAGGATGTGCGGCAGATCAGCTTCAGCCCGGGCGCGTCGATGGGGACGATGAACATCAGCGACATGTCCAGGTCCTCGGTCGCGGTCTTCGAGCTCTGGCCCATGTAGTTGTAGTGGGTGATGGCGGCCGACGTGGCGACGACCTTGGCGCCCGAGACGATGATGCCGCCATCGACCTCGCGGTCCACCTTGACGTAGACATCCTTGACCTGTTCGGCGGGCAGATGGCGGTCGACCGGCGGGTTCACGATCGCGTGGTTCATGAACGGCACGGTTTCCTGCGCCATCCTGTACCAGGCGGCGGCGTTCTTCTCGAACGGTCCGTAGTACGCGCCATTGGCGCCGAGGGTATTGGTGTAGGCCGCCTTGTAGTCCGGCGTGCGTCCCATCCAGCCATAGGTCAGGCGCGACCAGCCGGCGATGGCGCCCTGCGCGGCGGTCAGGTCCTCACGCGAACGTGATACGCGGAAATAGCGATGCGTGTATCCGCCCGAGCCGGTATCGGTGGGACAGGTCAGCGACTCGTGCGTCGCCGGATCGTGCAGCGCGTCGTACAGCCGCGCGATCGAGCGCACGGCGTTGCGGAAGGCGGGATGGGTCGTGACATCGCCGACGCGTTCGCCGTCGATATAGACCTCGCGTCCGTCGCGCAGGCTCTGGATGTACTCGGCCCCGCTATAGGGGCGCCGGCGGTCGGCGATGACGTCTTCCGGGCGCATGGTCGTGTTCCCGCTGCGATGGCTGATGCGTCATCATAGCGCGGCTCGCGGCGCCGGGATACGCTGCCGCGTTTCCATTTTCTTTTGCAGGAACAGGTATTTACGCGGAAGGTCAGGCCAGCGGGGGCGATCCCGCCCCATTGCCGGCGGGATCGAGCCGATAGCCGCCGCCCTCGGTCAGCAGCAGGCAGGCATTCGACGGATCGGGTTCGATCTTCTGGCGCAGGCGATAGATATGGGTCTCCAGCGTATGGGTGGTGACCGCGGCGCTGTAGCCCCAGACCTCGTTCAGCAGCACCTGCCGTTCGACCGGCGCGCCGGCGGCGCGATAGAGGAATTTCAGGATCGCCGCTTCCTTCTCGGTCAGGCGGATGCGGCGGTTGCGGAGCGGATCGACCAGCAGCTTGCCGGCGGGGCGGAACCGGTAGGGGCCGATGGTGAAGACCGCGTCCTCGCTGTCCTCGAACAGGCTGACCTGGCGGCGCAGGCGGGCAAGCAATTCGCCCAGCCGGAACGGCTTGGCGATATAGTCGTTGGCGCCGGCATCCAGCCCGCGCACGACATCGGCTTCTTCCGACGACCCCGTCAGCATGATGATCGGCGACTTGATGCCGCGCTCGCGCAGCGTGGCGCACAGGTCGCGGCCGTCGCCGTCGGGCAGGGTGACATCCAGCAGGATGGCGTCGAAGCGCGCATCCCTTTCGGCCAGGCGCGCCTCGGCCTCGGCCACCGAACCGGCTTCGGTGGCGGTGAATTCGCCGTCGAAGGCCAGCTGGTCCGACAGCGTTTCACGCAATGCACGATCGTCGTCGACGACAAGAACGGAACGAGCAGCGGCCATCAGTTACCCCCTTGCGAATGGTCGCCGCAGTTGTCCGCCAATGCAACCGCTGGCCACCAACGCGTACCATAAGCCGTTGCCGTCTGCATGATGATTTTTCCCGACCATCCCGTCGGTAAGGCCGGCACCGGTTCCATGCGACACACCCCCATCGTCTGCCCCTGGCGCGTCAGACAATTCTCCATGTCTAGCGCGCTTTCCGGCTGACCGTAACCGGTCAGCGCGCGCTATCTCGTTGTTTGATCGCATGATTCACACGCTGCCACGGTTCCGCTCAGCGTGATCATGCTCTAGCGCGCGGCGGCAAAGCGCAGCTATATGCCGCTTGGCATGACAGGGAGCAGGACATGTCCGGGCAATTCCGCGCGTTCATCCGGCTTGGCACGATACTGGCGGGGCTGTGTGGTCCGGCGGCCATGGCGCAGGACCTGGCGATCGCGTCATCGGCGCCGGTTACCAGCATCGATCCGCATTACCACACTCTCGCACCCAACGAATCGCTGCATGTCCACATGTTCGAACGGCTGGTCAGCCGCAACGCCGACGGGTCGAAGACGCCCGGCCTGGCGGTCGGCTGGAAGCGGCGCGACGACACGACCTGGGAATTCAGGCTGCGCGAGGCGAATTTCCACAACGGCGCGCCGTTCACGGCCGAGGATGTGGTCTACTCGCTGGCGCGGGTGCCGCGGGTGAAGAACAGCCCGGCCTCGTTCCAGATCTATACCCGCGCGGTGGTGGGGACCGAGATTCTGGACCCGCGGACGATCCTGCTGAAGACCGCCACGCCCTATCCGCTGCTGGCCGAAGACCTGTCGCAGGTGTTCATCATCCCGCGCGGGCTGGGCGAGGATCCGGCGACCGAGGATTTCAACAACGGCAGGAACGCCATCGGCACCGGGCCGTACCGGTTCGTGTCATACAAGCCGGGCGACAGGATCGAGATGGCCCGCTTCGACGGCTACTGGGGTCCGCAGCCGCATTGGAAGAATGTCAATTACCGGATCATCAGCAACGATGCCGCGCGCACCG
This sequence comes from uncultured Bifidobacterium sp., assembly GCA_964478525.1. Classification (GTDB taxonomy): domain Bacteria; phylum Pseudomonadota; class Alphaproteobacteria; order Acetobacterales; family Acetobacteraceae; genus Rhodopila. The sequence continues at coordinate 1,312 of CAYZKM010000271.1, read as the reverse complement.
CGGCCCTGCTGGCCGGCGATGTCGGCATCATCGAGTTCGTTCCGCCATCGGACCTGCCGAACCTGCGCAAGGACCAGCGCGTGTCGCTGTCCGAGGTCGTCAGCAACCGCTCGATCTTCCTGTGGCTGGACCATTCGCGCGACGGGGCGACGCCATACGTCACCGGTCCCAACGGCGAGGTGCTGGCCACCAACCCGCTGAAGGACAAGCGGGTGCGCCAGGCCTTGTCGATGGCGATCAACCGCGCCGGGATCGTCGAGCGGGTGATGGAGAACTCGGCCATTCCCACCGCGCAGTACATGCGTCCGGGTTCGGCGGGCCATGTCGACGATCTGAAGCCGATGCCGTACGAGCCGGAGAAGGCCAAGGCACTGCTGAAGGAGGCCGGTTTCCCGAACGGGCTGCGGGTGACCCTGCACGGGCCGAACGACCGGTATGTGAACGATGCCAAGATCATCCAGGCGGTGGCGCAGATGTGGCAGCGCATCGGTGTGCAGACCACGGTCGAGGGCCTGCCCTGGAGCAATTTCGTCGCCCGTGCCGGCAAGCAGGAATTCTCGATCTTCCTGCTGGGCTGGGGCGTTTCCAGCGGCGAGGGCACCAACCCGCTGCGTGCGCAGATCGCCACCTGGAACCCGCAGCGCGGGCTGGGGACGGCCAATCGCGGGCGCTATTCCAACCCGGCGGTGGATGCGCTGATCGACCAGGCGGTGGTGACGATGGACGATGCGGCGCGCGAGAAGATCGTGCACCAGGCGACGCGGATGGCCATGGACGACGTGGCGGTGATCCAGCTGCATCTGCAGAAGAACATCTGGGCGACGCGGCGCGGCCTGACCTATGAAGCGCGGGTGGACGAGGAAACCCAGGCCATGGCCGTGAAGCCGGTGAAATAGCGCGCCATGTTCACCTGGCTGATCCGGCGCCTGTTCCAGGCCTGCTTCGTCGTTCTGGCGATGACGGTGATCGTCTTTGTCGGCGTTCACATCATCGGCAATCCGGTCGACATCCTGATCTCGCCCGAGGCCGACCAGGCCGAGCGGGCGCGGATCATCGCGCAGATGGGGCTGGATCAGCCGTTGTGGCGGCAATACCTGTATTTCCTGAACGACGCGCTGCACGGCAATCTCGGCCGCAGCTTCGTGTTCAACGAACCGGCGCTGAAGCTGATCGCCGGGCGGATGCCGGCGACGCTGGAACTGGCGGTGACGGCGGTGCTGTTCTCGATCTGCTTCGGCGTGCCGCTGGGCCTGTATGCCGGGTTGAAGCCCGACGGCCTGGCCGGGCGGACGATCATGGCGGGCAGCATCCT
>CAYZKM010000270.1:0-6681 GCA_964478525.1 uncultured Bifidobacterium sp. | reverse complement strand
CCGACGGCGAGATCTGGAACGGGTTGCGCCGCCTGCGCAAGGACAACACCGGCTACTGCCTGCGGCAGCTGTTCGTCGGATCGGAAGGCACGCTGGGCATCATCACCACCGCCATCCTGAAGCTGGCCCCCAAGCCGCGTGAAGTCGCCGTCGCGCTATGCGCCGTGCCCGACGCCGAGGCCGCCCTGGCGCTGTTCGCGCGCATCCAGGCGCACGACGCCTCGGCCATCAGCGCGTTCGAGCTGATGTCGGGCCTGGGCACCGCATTCGTGCTGAAGCACATCCCCAACGCCGTCCTGCCGCTGTCGCAGCCCGCGCCGTTCTACACGCTGGTGGAACTCGCCACCCCGCGCCCCAAGGCCGGGCTGCGGGACTCGCTGGAACAGGTGCTGGAACAGGCGCTGGCCGACGGCATCGTGACGGACGCCACGATCGCCGAATCCGAAGCACAGCGGCAAGCGATCTGGCGCCTGCGAGAGGAGCACTCGGAAGCCCAGAAGCGCGAGGGCGCCAGCGTGAAGAACGACGTCTCGGTACCGGTCTCCAAAGTCCCCGCCTTCATCCGCCAGGCCACCGAGGCCTGCGCTCGGCTGATGCCCGGCATCCGCGCCGTGCCGTTCGGCCACATGGGCGACGGCAACATCCACTTCAACCTGGAACAGCCGGTGGACGCCGACCCGGCCTGGTTCCTGGCGCAGGACCACGCGATCATGGACGCGGTGAACGAGGTGGTGCGGGACTTCGACGGCAGCTTCTCGGCCGAGCACGGGATCGGGAAGCTGAAGCCGTACATGATGCCGGACTGGCGGGGTGGGGCGGAACTGGCGCTGATGCAGCGGATCAAGGCGGCGCTGGACCCGCTGGGCATCATGAACCCGGGCAAGGTCCTGCCCTGATGACCGGCCTTGTGCGCCGGGGTCTGCTGGGCCTGGCCGCATCCGCCGCCGCGCTGGCCTGCCTGTCCGCCCCGGCCCGGGCCGATGCCGCCAGATGGCCGGAACACCCGGTGAAGGTCATCGTCCCCTTCGCCGCCGGCGGGCCGAACGACACCGTCGCGCGCCTGTGGGTCGACCGGCTGAGCCAGGCCTTCGGGCAGCAATTCGTGATCGACAACCGCGGCGGCGCATCCGGCATGATCGGGTCCGAGGCGACGGCGCGGTCCCTGCCCGATGGCTATACGCTGATGCTGGCATCCAGCAGCACGCTGGGCCTGGTGCCCCTGGTGGTCAGGGCAAACTTCGATCCGCTGAAGGATTTCACGCCGATGGCGCGCGTCGGCGACCTGGTGCAGGGCCTGGCGGTGAACCCGGCGGTGGCGGCGAAGACGGTCGGCGAACTGGTCGCGCTGGCCAAGGCATCGCCAGGCAGCCTGGCCTGGGGCACGCCGGGATCGGGCACCGGGTCGCATCTGATGGTGGTGAACTTCAACCGCCGGGCCGGGGTCGACATCCTGCATGTGCCCTATCGCGGCAGCGCCGAGGCGCTGAACGACGTGCTGGCGGGCCATGCGCAGATCATGTCCGACATCGTGGTGCTGCCGCATGTGCGCGCCGGCAAGCTGCGCCTGCTGGCGATGGTGGGCGACGAACGCCACCCGGAGTTCCCCGATACGCCCACCCTGGCCGAGGCCGGGTTCCCCGACATCACGCCCACCACCTTCTATGGCATCTACGGCCCTGCCGGGGTGGCGCCCGAGATCGCCGTGAAGGTCAACGCCAAGGTGACCGAGATCATGAAGGACCCGGAGATGCAGAAGCGCGCCCTGGAGCGCGGCGTCCTGCTGCGCCCGATGGACGGTCCCGCCCTGGGCAAGGCCCTGGCCGAGCAGACCGTGATCAACCGGGAGCTGGTGAAGGTGGCGGGGCTGAAGGTGGAGTAGGCGGGGCTTCCAGCCGGATATTGCCGAACCCGTCCACCGCCGCCGTCATCCCCACCGGCACCAGGCATGTCGCGTCATATTCCTGCACGATCAGCGGTCCCGGACGCGGCGCCGCGGACAGGCCCGCGCGATCGACCACCGGCGTATCGGTCCATCCCGTCCCCGGGCCAACCCCGGGGCCAGACCCGGGGAACCAGGCGCGCCGCACCGCCGGCACCGCGGCCCGCGCCGGCGGGATCCGCTGTGGCAGCCGCGGGCGATCCGGCAGCCCGCGCGCCATCACCGACAGGCTGATCAGTTCCACCGGCTCCTCGGGCGGGGCGCGGAATCCGTAGGTCCTGTGATGCTCGTCGCCGAAGCACGCCACGATGGTTGCTGCTGAAACCACGGTGTCGCCATCGGGCAGCGGCACCTCGATCTCGCTGGATTGCCCGACATAGCGTGCCAGCGCCGACCGGCGGAACGCACGCTGCGCCGGGGCGAAGCCGTCCTGCGCCAGGCGGTCGTCGCCCCGCGCCCGCAACTGGCGCAGCAGCACGCCGATCCGGTCGTCCCCGACGTGATCCAGGCGCACCCGCAGGCTTTGGCTGACATGGTGTTCGGTGTCCGCGACCAGCAGCCCGAACGCGCTGAACACGCCGGGCAGCGGCGGGACGATCACCCGCCTGATCCCCAGCTCGGCCGCGATCCCCGCGGCGAACAGCCCGCCATTGCCGCCGAACGCCAGCATCGCAAAGGTGCGGGGATCGCGCCCGCGCTCCACCGACACCGCCCGGATGGCGCGCATCATCGTGGCCGAGGCCAGGCGCAGCATCCCGTGCGCGGCTTCCTCGACCGAGCAGCCCAGCGGCTGGGCCAGGTCGCGCGCGATCGCGGCGCGGGCGGCATCGGCATCCAGCTTCAGCGCCCCGCCCACCAGCCCGTCCGGGTCCAGATAGCCCAGCACCAGGTTGCAGTCGGTGATCGTCGGGTGCGCCCCGCCGCGGCCATAGCAGACGGGGCCGGGATCGGCGCCGGCACTGTCGGGTCCGACCTTCGGCGCCCCGCCCGCGTCCAGCCGGCAGATGGACCCGCCGCCGGCGCCCACCTCCGCCAGGTCGATCGCCGGCAGCTTCAGCATGTAGCCGGCGCCGACCAGCAGGCGCGATCCGGCCATCACGCCGCCGCCCACCTCGATCGCGTCGGAACGCAGGATCTCGCCCGCCTCCACCAGCCCCGCCTTCGCCGTCGTTCCCCCCATGTCGAAGGTGATCAGCCTCGGCTCCTGCAGCCGCCTGGCCAGCGCGGCCCCCCCGACGACGCCGGCGGCGGGACCGCTCTCGATGATATGGGCGGGCTGTGCGGCGACGAATCCGGCCGACGCCAGGCCGCCATTCGACTGCATCAGCTGCAACGGCGCAGCGATGCCCAGCGCCCGCAGCCGAGCATCCAGTGCCGTGACATAGGCCATGACAATTGGCTGGACATACGCGTTGATGACGGTGGTGCTGGTGCGCGGATATTCCTTGATCTCGGGCAGGATTTCGCTGCTGACCGACACCGCGATCCCCGGCATCGCCGTCCGCACGGCATCGGCGACCGCGCGTTCATGGGCGGCATTGGCATAGCTGTGCAGCAGGCAGATCGCCACGCTCTCGATCCGTTCCGCCCGCAACACGGCGATCGCCGCCGCGACGCTGTGCATATCCAGCGGCACCGAGACCGAACCGTCGGGCCGCAATTTCTCGGTCACTTCCAGGCGCAACCGCCGCTCGACCAGCGCGCGCGGCTTGGTCCAGCTGATGTCGTACAGCACGGGCATCCGCAGGTCGCGGATTTCCAGGATGTCGCGGAATCCCCGGGTGGTGATCAGGGCGGTCCGCGCGCCCTTCCCTTCCAGCACCGTGTTCGACCCGACCGTGGTGGCGTGCAGCACGTCCGCGACCGGGCCGGGTTCGCCCGCCAGCAGCGCCTGCAGGCCGGCGATGATGCCGTCACCATAGTCATGCGGCGTGGACGGGGTCTTGTGGGTGGCAACCCGGCCATCCCCGGCCACGGCGACCAGGTCGGTGAAGGTGCCGCCGATATCGATGCCGATGCGCAAGGTCATTCCGCGGCCTCCGCCGGGTGCCACGCGACATCGGGCAATCGCGGCCGCGTGGCGCGCAGCCGGGCGCGCAGTGCTTCGGTGGCGGGATGGTCGATCAGCGGCGGATCGCCCGCGGCCACCACGCCATAGTCGCGCGCCGCGGCGGTGATGGTCACCAGCCCGTCGCGCAGGTCGCGCGCCACCAGGTCCAGGTCACGCTGCAGCGCATCGCCCCACCCGCCGGCACCGGGCAGGTCGTGGCGGAACACCTGTCCCTTGCGCAGCGTCATGGTCAGTTTCGCGTGCAACTTCTGTTCGGTCGGCAGGCCCGGGTCCAGCGTGTTGGCGCCGAACGCGCCGGGCCCGCCGCCCTGCAACCCGTATGGCCGATGCGTCTGGCGATCGGCGCGCACCTGCAGGATCCCCTCATCCGCCAGCATCCGCCAGGTCTTGCGCTGGCTCATGCCGCCACGGAACTTCCCCGCCCCGCCGGTATCGGGCACGAACGCATAGTCCAGCACTTCCAGCGGATTCTCCGCCTCGATCACCTCTACCGAGAAGCTCGCCATGTTGGCGAACATGCAGGTGTTGCCGTCCAGCCCGTCGGCCCAGGGCCGCCCGCCCCAGGCGCCCGAGATGAAGTCGACATAGATGAACGGCTTCAGGTCCTTGTCATAGCCGCCGATGGTCAGGCCGGTGTTGCCGCCGTCGGATGCGGCAAACACCCGGTCGGGATACAGCTTCGCCAGCGCGCCGAACGCGCAATCCGCGCCGCGAAACCCGGTCAGCCCGCGCGCCGCACAGGCGGCGGGCAGCCTGCCGTTGGTGATGGTGCCCTCGGGCGCGATGACCTTGATCGGGCGGAACACACCATCATTGTTGGGCATGTTGATCGACAGCACCGACTTCACCGCGGTGAAGCTCATGGCAGCCGTATAGCTCCATGTATTGTTGATCGCGCCCTTCACCTGCGCGGCGCTGCCGGTCCAGTCCACCTCCATCGTGTCGCCACGCTTGCGGATGGTGCAGACCAGCGGGATCGGCACGCCGAGGTCGATCTGGTCGTCGTCGATCCAGTCGGTGAACGTCGCCTCTCCGTCCGGCAATTCCGCCAGGCAGTGGCGGGTCAGGCGTTCCGAGTAGTCCATCATCGCGACCATCAGGTCCCGTACGCCGTCGGCGCCATGGCGGGCCACCAGATCCGCCATGCCGCGCGCCGCGATCTCGCAAGCCGCAAGCTGGGAACGGATGTCGCCAAATACCCGGCTGGGCAGGCGGACATTCCGCTCGATCATGCGAAGCAGCGTCGTGTTGGGTGTCCCGGCTTCGTGGAGCTTCAACGGCGGGATGCGCAGCCCCTCGGCATAAATCTCAGTGCTGTCCGACGCGTTCGATCCCGGCACGCGCCCGCCCACATCGGTGTGGTGACAGATCGTCGCGGCATAGGCGATGACACGGCCATCGGCGAAGATCGGACGGAAGATGAAGATATCAGGCAGGTGCATCCCGCCATCATAGGGGTCGTTGTTGATGAAGATGTCGCCGGGATGCACATCGTCACCGAATGTCCGCAGCACCGCCTGCAACGAGACCGGGATCGAACACAGATGCCCGGGCAGGCTGAGACCCTGCGCCACCAGGCGGCCATCCGCATCACAGATCGCGGCGCTGTAGTCCATGATGTTCTTCAACACACCGGAATAGGCGGTACGGTAGATCGTCAATACCATCTCGTCGCCGATGGCCGAGATCGCGTTGCGGAACAATTCTTCGGTGATCGCATCGGCCATGGGCGCGCCTCGCAGGGTCGGACGGGGCGCATGGGACCATCGATGGAAGGGGCTGGCAATAAGGGTTCCGGGGCAGAGCCCGGCTGGTCAGGGCCCGCCGTTCGCCATCCATCCGCCGTCCACCGACATGATCGCGCCGTTGATCCATTCGGCGGCGGGGGAGCCGAGGAAGCAGGCCATGGCCGCGATATCGGCGGGGCGTCCCAGCCGTCCGGCCGAGGTCCGGGCCAGCAGCGGTCCCCGGTCCAGCACGCCCTGCTGGATCAGCCCTTCCACCATGTCCGTCTGTACATACCCGGGCGCGATGCCGTTCACCCGGACGCCGTATCCGCCCCATTCGGTGGCGAGGCTGCGTACCAGCTGGGCGACGCCGCCCTTGGTCGCGGTATAGGCGGCGCGGTTGGCCCCGGCGGTCAGGCCGTAGATGCTGGACGTGGCCAGGATCAGGCCGGACCGGGCCGCCACCATCCGCCGCCCGGCCGACTGGCAGGTCAGGAACACGCCGGTCAGGTTCAGGTCCAGCACCTGGCGGAACTCGGCCTCGGTCAGTTCCAGGCTGGGCTTGTTGGCGCTCATGCCGGCATTGGCATGCGCCACGTCGACGCCACCCCAGGCGCGGTCCATTTCGGTGAAGGCACGCTCGATATCGGCGCCAACCGCGGCCGAGCCTTGGACGCAGATCCAGGTGGAGGGGGCATCGGCGACGGGTTCGCGGTCCAGGATGCAGATGCGCGCGCCGCGGGCGGCATAGGCCTCGACCACGGCGCGCCCGATGCCGCGCGACCCGCCGGTCACCAGCAGCCTGGTGCCGGGCGGCGGATCGGCGGACAGGACAAGCGGTGCGGTCATGGTGGCATTCTCCGGTGCGTGGTGCGGGCCGCAGCCTAGCGCATGATCACGCTGAGCGGAACCGTGGCAGCGGGTGAATCATGCGATCAAACAAC
>CAYZKM010000269.1:0-6713 GCA_964478525.1 uncultured Bifidobacterium sp. | reverse complement strand
TTTGAGCGCATGATTCACCCGCTGCCACGGTTCCGCTCAGCGTGATCATGCGCTACAGGTAATCCGAGCGCAGATAATGCACCAGCGGATTGTCCCTCTCGGGCTGCAGCATATGACGGAACATCCGGCTCGGCCGGCCCAGATGGCGCCGCCGGTATCCCGCCGCGTTGAACGCGGGCGACGGATCGATATCCCGCGTGGTGCCGATCTGCAGATAATGGGCGAACGGGTCGCGATTGGCGCCCAGCTCCTCCCGATGCTGCTCGACATACCAGGCGACATCGAACAGCGGCGTCGGGCTGACGGTCTGGCTGCGCCGGTGCTCCAGGAAATGCGCCAGTGGCGACCGTCCGGCCGGCACCGCATAGGTCTGGGCATACCAGACGGGATCGAAATACGGCACCGGCCGCCGACCACGCGGCTCCCCGGACACCAGGTAGTGGACCAGAGGATTGACCCGCAGCCGTTGCAGGTCGGGGTTGGTTTCCAGATACCAGCCGATGTCGAAATAGATGTTCGGCCGCCGATGCTCCTTCCAGCCGAAGCGGCAGTAATGCACGGCCGGATCCAGCTGCGCCTCGTGCACGTCAGAGGCGTTGATCAGATAATAGTTCGGATCGATCAGCCGCGACCCGACGACGACGGGCAGGTCGGGAAACACCTCGACGCGGGCGTTCTCCATATCGTCCAGGTAATGACCCACCGGATCGACCCCGGCCGCCGGATCGGCATCGTATGGGGACAGGAACGGCACCGCGAACAGTTCCGGTCCGGGCACATACCGGCCGGTGAAACGGTGCTCCATGTAATGCCGCAGGGCGTGCGCGCCGTCAGGCAGCTGATAGGCGAACCGGTACCAGCCCGCATCGACGAACGGGTGCGGACGCCGCCCTTCCAGGTCGCCATAGCGCATGAAATGCAGCACCGGATCGATCCCGGCCTCGGCCACATCAGGGTGTTCCCGCAGATACCAGGCCGGATCGACATACCGGCTTGGCCAGCGCCCCTCGGCAAGGCCGTGCCTGACGAAGTGCACCAGCGGATCGAGCCCGGCGCCGGCCACATCCTTGTGTTGCGCCAGGTACCAGGCGGCGTCGAACAGCCCGGACGCCTCGACCTCGCTGATCAGCTCGGGGTCCGCGTCCTCAGCCATCGCCGCACCCGTCAGACATCGGCCGCGCCCTGCCTCGCTCGCCACGCACCCGGCTGCACCAGGTGGTCGGACAGCGCGCGCCGCAGATTGTCGATCACTCCGTCCCACGCCCCGGGCACCTGCTGGCGGAACAGGCGGACCGAGGGATACCACGGGCTGTCATCCCGATCCTGCAGCCAGCGCCAATCCGCGGCCTTGGGGATCAGGATCCACGCCGTCTTGCCCAGCGCCCCCGCCAGATGGCCCATGGCGGTGTCGACCGTGATGACCAGGTCGAGGTTCTGTATCACCGCCGCGGTCTCGCCGAAATCGGTCAGTTCCGCCGCCAGGTCGGTCATGCCGGGGAACTGGTGCAGCAGGGCCCTGTCCGCTTCCGGCATCGGCTTCTGCAACGACACGAACGACGCCTGCCCCGCCTGTGCCAGGGGCAGCAGGCGCGCCAGCGGCAGCGACCGGCGGCGATCGTTCGGATGGGTTGGGCGGCCGGTCCAGGCCAGGCCGATGCGCGGGCGCCCGGGCGGCAATCCGCCGAACAGCCGCGAACGCCAGGTGGCGACACGGGCGGGATCGGCCGTCAGATAGGCCCCGGGGGTGGGGATCGTGTCCAGCCGGGTGCCGAACAGGTAGGGCAGGCTGGAAAGCCGGCAATGCGCGGCATGGCCCGGCACGTCCGTCCATCGATGGCAGTACTGCGTCACGCCCGGCAGCCGAGCCAGCAGCGGCTCCATCTCGGCGCTGCATCCCAGGATCACTTCCTGACACCGCTCGGCCGCCATCCCGATATAGCGGGCGAACTGGATCGTATCGCCATAGCCCTGGTCGCCCACCAGCAGCAGGCGCCCGCCGGGGATGCGCATGCCATTCCACGGCGCCGAGGTCATGGCCGGCATCGTCGCCTTGCCGGCCTCGGTCTGGTTGCGCCATTCGTATTCCATCCAGCCCGGCTCGAAATCGCCCATCGCCAGCAGGTTCTGCGCCATCGCCAGATGCGCGTCGGCATGGCCGTGGTTCTGGCCCAACGCGCGCAGCAGGCAGGCGATGGCGCGATCCCGGTCATCGAGGTCGGTGAAGACCAGCGACAGGTTGACCAGATGGTCGGCGTTGTTGGGATCGAGGCGCACGGATTCCTGCCCGGTCGCCTGCGCCTCCTCCATCAGATACGTGGTGCGGCACAGCGCGCTCAGGTGGGCGTACCAGGTGGCATTGCCAGGTCGCAGCCGGATCGCGCGCCGCAGCCGGTCGATGCCCTTCTCCGGATCTCCGGTCATCGCGGCGATGATGCCCTCCAGCGCCAGCGCGGCCGGGTGTTCGGGATGGGCCGCCAGGACATCGGCGCAGATGCCCCCCGCTTCCCCGAATCGGCGGGCCTGCGTCGCGACCTGTGCCCGCAGCAGCGCCTGTTCGGGATTCTCCCCGCCGCCCGCGACCGCCTGGCCGGGCGGGGCCGCCTGCTGCGTCGGTTGCGCGGCCGGATTCACCACCGTCATCGGGACGGAGACGGTCAGCGGGGCTTGGGTCGGGGGAGACGTGGCGCTCATGACAGGAAAGGTGCCGTGTCCATGGCGGAACCCGCAAGAGCCAACCGCCGTGATCTGTGCGTCAATCTTCGAAGGTCCGGACGATCCCCCGCGCCCGGATGCCGGGCCGGACGCGGGGGATCGAATCGTGGGGGCCTATTTCCCGAACGCACGCATCGCCGCCAGGGCCTGGTCCATGTCGGCCAGCAGGTCGTCGACATCCTCCAGCCCGATATGCAGCCGGACGACCGGACCGGCGAACTTGCCGGACCCGGCGGTGCGGGTGATGAAACCCGTGGTCGGCACCGCGAGGCTTTCGTACCCGCCCCAGGACGCGCCGATGCCGAACAGTTGCAGCGCCTCGCAGAAGGCGTGGCTGGCCTCGACCGTGTATTCGGGCTTGAACTCCACCCCGAACAGGCTGCACGCGCCGGTGAAGTCGCGGCGCCAGATCTCGTGCCCCGGCGCGCCGGGCAGGCCGGGATGCAGCACCTGCGCCACCTCGGGACGCTTGCGCAGCCAATGGGCAACCTGCATCGCAGCCTCCATCTGCGTCTGCAGCCGCACCGCCATGGTGCGCATGCCGCGCAGTGTCAGCCAGCAATCGTCGGGGCTGGCGTACATGCCCAGACCGCGCGCGCCGGCGTGCAGGGTCTGCCAGTCCTGATCGTTGTTCACCGTGATCGTGCCGATCAGGATGTCCGAATGCCCGGCGGGATACTTCGTCGCCGCCTGGATCGAGATATCGACGCCGTGCGTGAACGGCTGGAAGTGATGGATGCCCCAGGTGTTGTCCATCATCACCTTCGCACCGCCCGCATGCGCGGCGCGGGCGATGGCCGGCACATCCTGCACCTCGAACGTATGGCTGCCAGGGCTTTCCGTATAGACAACCGTGGTGTTGGTGCGCATCAGCCCGGCGATGCCCGCCTCGTCGATGCAGGGATCGTAGTAGGTTGTCTCGACGCCGAAGCGCTTCAGCATGCCGTCGCAGAAATTGCGGGCCGGGCCATAGACATGGTCGGGCATCAGGATGTGATCGCCCGCCTTCATGAACGCCAGCAACGGCGTGGTCACGGCGGCAAGGCCCGAGCCGACGACGAAGCAGCGCGTGCCGCCCTCGACCGCGGCGATCGCATCCTCCAGCGCCCAATGGGTGTCCGACCCGCCCAGACCATAGGTCAGCACACGCTCGCCGCGGCGGGCCTGCATCGCCTGGCGTTCCCTGACGGTCGGCACCAGTACGGTGGACCCGCGCAGCAGCGGCGGATTGACGAAGCCGTGCTCGGTCTTGGGCCGGCGGCCGATATGCGACAGGGTCGTGCGGAAGCCACGCTTCTTGGAATCGGCCATGATCAGTTCGTCTCCACAGGTGTATCGGCGCGGCCGCCCCATTCGGTCCAGGACCCGTCATAGACGGCGCCCTCGGGCAGTCCGGCCAGGCGCAGGCCAAGGGTCAGGATGCAGGCGGTCACGCCCGACCCGCAGCTTGTGACCAGCGGGCGGGCGCCATCGACGCCGGCCGCGGCGAAGCGGGCCTTCAGATCCGCCACCGGCTTGAAGGTGCCGTCGGCGTTCAGCAGGTCGGTGTAGGGCACATTGGCAGACCCGGGGATGTGGCCGGACCGCATGCCCGCCCGCGGTTCCGGCGTGGCACCGGTGAAGCGCCCCGCCGCGCGCGCGTCCAGCACGAGTTCAGCCCGCGAGGCGACATTGCCCAGCACATCACCCACCCCGCGCAGGCGGGTTGCGCGATAATCCGGGCGGAAGGTCGCGGGCGCCGCCTGGACGGCCACACCGACTTCGGTCTTGCGGCCTTCCTTCAGCCATTTCGGCAGCCCGCCATCCAGCACCGCGGCGTTGTCGTGGCCGAACAGCCCCATCAGCCACCAGCCGCGCGCGGCCGAGGCCAGGCCTTTCTGGTCGTAGAACACGATCCGCGTGTCGTTGCCGACGCCCATCTCGCCCATCAGCCCGGCAAACCGGCCCGGTGTGGGCACCATGTGCGGCAGGTCGGTGTCCTGGTCCGCCACCTGGTCGATGTCGAAATAGCGCGCGCCGGGAATATGGGCGTTCAGGAACTCGGCCTTGCCGTCCTTGTTCTCGTTCGGCAGGAATTTGGTGGCATCGAACACAACCAGGCCGGGCTTGCCCAGCTGCTGCGCAAGCCATTCGGTCGTCACCAGCGGCCCCATCGCGTTTCCCCTCGATCCGTCAAAAGGCGCGGCAGTGTGGCGGCTGGATGCGGTGAGTCAATCGATGTTTCGGCCCCATCCTTACCAATCATGCTTGACACGCCAATATCGGGCTGTCCCGCTGGACGGCCATATCAGGAGAAGACCGCCATGCTGTTCCTTGTCATCAGCGAGCCGCGCCCCGAGCCGCCGAGCAGCGTGACCGCGTCGCGGAAGCGGTATTGGGAGTGGGTGGCGCCATTGCAGGCCAGCGGCGAGGTCCGCTCGATCCATGCCAAGGTCGGGCGCGGGGCGGTGGCGCTGTTCGACGTGGCGTCGAACGAGCAGCTGCATCAGCGGCTGAACGAATGGGCAGACATCATCCCGGCCCGGTTCGACGTGCACGCGCTGATCGATCCGGACGCGGCGAAGCGGTATCTGAACCAGGGGTGAGGTGCTGCGCGGCAGCGATCGACGTGACGGCGATCCGCGCCGCTACCCGCCCGCCTGGTCCGCCAGCACGATCGTGATGCGCCGGTTCTGCTTGCCCTTGTTCTCGATCTTCACCACCTGCACCCGCCCGATCTCCCCGGTCCGGGCCACATGAGTCCCGCCGCATGGCTGCAGGTCCACCAGCGCATCACCGCCGTCGCCCACCCGCATCAGCCGCAGCCGACCCATCCCGCGCGGCGGCTGCACCGACATCGTCCGCACCAGGCCCGGGTCGCTGTCCAGCACCGCCTCGTCCACCCATTCGATGCGCACCGGGTGATCCGCCGCGATCAGCGCGTTCAGGCCGGCCTCCACCTCCTCCTTCGGTGGTGGAGCGGGCAGGTCGAAATCCAGCCGGGACCGGTCCGCGCCGACCTGCCCACCGGTGACCGCCGCGCCCTTGATCAGGCTGCACAGCAGGTGCATCGCGGTGTGCATCCGCATCAGCCGGTGCCGGCGATCCCAGTCGATGGCGGCCTCCACCGTCGCGCCCACCGCCGGTAGCGTCGCGTCCGGGGCGGGGACATGCAGGATCGCCTCCCCTTCCCCCTTGATCGTGTCGGCCACGACCATTTGCCCGCCATCCCAGCGCAACGCACCGGTATCGCCGGGCTGCCCGCCACCGCGCGCATAGAACACGGTGCGGTCCAGCACGACCCCGGCGGGGCCGGCTTGCAGCACCGTCGCGGTCGCCGAGGCCAGGGCGGGATTGTCCAGGAACAGACGTTCGGTCATGCGGTCTTCCATTTCTCTCGCAGCCATTCACGGCGATGGGCCAGCCACAGCAGCCCGATCGCGGTGATCGAATTGGTGAAGCGCCCGGCCAGGGCGGCCTCGATCGCCTCGTCCGCGGGCCAGACGCGCGTGCGGATATCCTCGTGCTCCACCGCTTCTCCACCGTGGCCGACGATGCCGTCCGGCCCGGTCTCCGGCGCTCGCACCCGTCCGGCATACAGTGCGCAGGTCTCGTCCGATCCGCCGGCGGTCAGGATGTAATCGCCGATCCATTCCAGCCGGTCGGCCGCCATCCCCATTTCCTCACCCATCTCGCGATGAGCCGTCACATCCGGGGTTTCGTCGTCGTCGCACAGGCCGGCCGGCAGCTCGACCAGCACCGGGTCCAGCCCGGCGGCCAGAGCGGGGAAGCGGAACTGCTCGATCAGCACCACCACATCCCGGTCCGGATCCCATGGCAGCACCGCCGCCGCCCGGCCCCTTCGCCACAGCTCCCACGTGCGCGCATCGCTTTCAGCGCCGTCGAAGCGGCGATGGCGGAACGTCACCACATCCAGCGGGAAGCGGCCCGACCAGACGCGCTGTTCGGACAGGATGGTCACATCGGGGTGCGGCGGGATCGGCCGGGTGGAGCGTGGGGTC
>CAYZKM010000268.1:0-6729 GCA_964478525.1 uncultured Bifidobacterium sp. | reverse complement strand
GTCCTCGACCTTCTTGGTCGGCCCGGCGATGCCGGCATTGTTCACCAGCACGTCCAGCCCGCCCAGATGCTGCACGGCGGCATCGACGAAGGCCTCGCAGTCGGCCACCACGCCGGCATCCGCGCGCATCCCGGCATGCCCGCAGGCGGCCAGGGCGGCGGCATCGATGTCGCTGACGAAGACGTTCGCCCCGCAGGCGGCGAAGCTGTCGGCCATCACCTTGCCGATGCCGTTGGCCCCGGCCGAGATCGCGACCCGTTGCCCCGCCAGATCGACCGTCAGCGGGGTGCGTGCGCCAGAAATCATGATGGGGTCCCTATCGAAGCGAGTGGATGATCTGCCGGAAGGCTTCCTCCGGGAAGGCCTTCATAGACGTCGTGCGGACATTGCCAAGCCGGGACAGCATCAGGGTATAGCGCGCGGCCACCGCGTCGTCGGGCGCGTCATAGATGCCGATCAGGTCGAACTGGCCCATCGTCAGGTACAGCGACTGGAAATGGCCGCCCATGTCTTCCAGGCTTTTCTTCGCCTCGTCCAGCCGAGCGGTCGAGTCCCGAATGGCCTTCAGCCCCTGGTCGGTCCAGTTGGCCAGCATCACGTAGGTGGGCATGCCGCGTTCTCCTTCCGTGGGAGAGCGCCAGCATGCGCGCAAGCCGGTTGCGCGTGCAACCGTCGGCAACCGGGGGGTCAGCCTTCCAGCGCCGCCGCGATCTGCCGCCGCCGCCGCCAGGTAAAGGCCCACATGCAGGCGCACAGCGCGCAGCCGACATAGATCGGGATGCGCAGCCCGGCGAATTCCGATGCCGTGCCGTACAGCAGCGCGCCCACGGCCGGGGCGGCGCGGGTGATCATGCCCCACAGGCTGAGTACCCGGCCCACCATCGCCGGCGCGGCCGCGCTCTGCAGCAGCGTCTGGATCGAGATGCCGTGGGTCGGGGTCGACGCACCCATCACGGTGATGGCGATGACCGCGACCTCGAAGCTGCCGGTGGACACGAACAGGGTGCAGCCGCAGATCAGCACGCCGACGGCGATCATCGCGACCTGGCTCAGCCCCTCGACCCGGCCGCGGATGGCGATCCAGAAGCCGCCGCACATCGCCGCCACGCCCATGCAGCTGGTCAGCACGGCCAGGCCCTCGGCGCCGCGGCCGAACAGCACGGACACGAAGGGCGGCAGCATTTCGGGGATCGCGCGCAGCGTCAGCCCGGCCGTCGCGGCGAACAGCATCAGCGGGCCGATGCCGGGATGGCGGGCGACATAGCGCACGCCCTCGATCGCGTCGTGCAGCACCGAATGCGACGATGCCTGGCCGCGCCGGATGTCGGGATGCATCCGCAGCAGCAGCAGCGACAGGGCGGCATACAGGAAGGCGATGCCGTTGACGGCGATCGACGGCACCACGCCCCAGACGACGATCATCGGGCCCGACAGTGCCGGCCCGATGAAGCGGGCGATGTTGTAGGTCAGCGAGTTCAGCGCCACCGCGCCCGGCAGGAAGCGCCGGTCCACCAGGCCGGGCAGCAGGCATTGGCGGGCCGGCTGGGCGAAGGTCTCGGATGCGCCGTTGATGAAGGCCAGCGCGACCATGTACTCGATCCGGATGGTGCCGGTCAGCACCAGCGCGACCAGGGCGGCGGCCTGGCCGGTGGTGATCAGGCCCGACACGATCACCACCCGCACCCGGTCCAGCCGGTCGGCGAAGGCGCCGGCCAGGGGCGAGATGATGATGGACGGGATCAGCGCGGCGAAGGCCAGCACGCCGACCCAGAAGGCGGAATGCGTCAGTTCCCAGGCCAGCCAGTCGGTGGCGATGCGCTGCACCCAGGACCCGGTCCAGCAGATGATGCTGCCGGAATAGAAGATGCGCGCGTTACGGTATCGCAGGACACCGCTCAGGGCGGACAGGCTGGCCATGCCAGCGCGCCGGGATCAGCGGGCGGATGGCGGCGGCGGAGCCTTGGCGCCGGGCAGGCTGGCCGCGGAACCGGATGGGGCCGACGCGGGCGCCGGGGCGGCGGTGTCGCGGTTGATGCCGGCGTTGCGGATGCACTCGCGCAGCATCTGCTCATAGCCGAATTGCTGCGACAGCCCGCGCTCGATCCCCGGGGTATAGTTGCCCGACATCGGGTTGTTCACGCCATAGGACGGGGCATAGATCGTGCCGCGGTTCTGCTTGTCGTAGATCTCGTTCGCCCGTTGCCGGCAGGCTTCCATCGTCGCCGCGTCGACCCGGCCCTGCGGGGTCTGCCCGCTGAGCGAGCCGCCCAGGTTGGTGCCGAGGTCGGTCTGCGAACAGCCGGCCAGGGCCAGGACCAGCAGCAGCGGACCCGCCGGCAGGAAGGAAAGGACGGCGCGGGTCATGCGGTGGCTCCTGTCAGGCGGGGCGGGGGTTGCGGGGCGTCCAGCCGGAAGCCGGCGATGAAGCGCGAGAGGCGGGTACGGAAGCCGGTTTCATCGAAGCCGGCATCCGTCGTCAACGGCTGTGTCGCGGCGGCGCGCAGCAGGGCCGGGTGCAGTTCCGCGCCATCCCGCTCGATCTGGCACAGCGGCCTTACCCAGGCCGCGCGGCCCAGCAGGTCCACCAGCGCCAGCAGGCGCAGGCAGATCGACAGGCCGTGCAGGGTCCGAAGCCCGACCGTCATGTCGACCGCGCCGACCCAGCAGCGCGCGTCGCGGTCGGCCAGGCCGAGATCGGTATGGGTGCCGTCGGCGCGATGGAAGCGGAAGCCGCGGATCGCCCCCCAGCTCTGCGCCAGCGCCGCCTCGCGCGCGGCGTACCACGCCCGCTCCAGGTCGCGGCTGGTCACCGGGGGCAGTGCCTCGGGCGGCACGTCCACCAGATAGGTCAGCGAGCCGTCCGGACCGGGTCCGACGCGGATCGAGGGGGGCTGCTCAGGCGGGGTCATCGATGCCAGGATGGACCGGCGGGCGGCGGCGCGCCAGTCCGATGCATCATGACAGGAGATTTTCGGCATGGCGGCGGACCTCCATTCCCTCACGGCAACCGAGGCGGTGCGGCGAATCCGTGCCGGGACGCTGTCATCCGTCGCGCTGATGGAAGCCTGCCTGGCGCGGATCGCGGCCCGGGAACCGACCGTGCATGCGTTCGCCTGGTTCGACGCCGACGCGGCGCGGGCGGCGGCGCGGGCGGCGAGGCCGGGGCCGCTGCACGGGATCCCCCTCGGCGTGAAGGACGTGCTGGATACGGCGGACATGCCCAGCGGCTACGGCTCTCCGATCTGGGACGGATGGCGGCCGCGGGCGGATGCCGCGCCGGTGGCGTGGGCCAGGGCGGCGGGGGCGGTGGTGATCGGCAAGACCGTGACCACCGAGTTCGCCACCCGCAAGCCCGGCCCGACCGCCAACCCGGTCAATCCCGCGCATACGCCGGGCGGGTCGTCATCGGGGTCGGCCGCGGGGGTTGGGGACGGCATGTTCCCGCTGGCCTATGGCACGCAGACGGCGGGCAGCATCATCCGCCCGGCCGCCTTCTGCGGGGTGGTGGGCTACAAGCCGACCTTTGGGATGATCGACCGGGCCGGCATGAAGATCATGTCCGCCAGCCTGGATACGGTGGGCGTGATGGCGCGCTCGGTTGCCGATTGCGCGCTGTTCGCCGGCGCGGTCAGCGGGCGCGATCTTGGTGATCCCGACGCCCGGCCGCCCCGCGCCCCGCGCGTGGGGGTCTGCCGCTCGCCAAGCTGGGATGTGGTGGAACCGGCGACCGAGGCGCTACTGCCGCGCATCGCCACGGCGCTGGAGCGGCGGGGCGCGACGGTGCGCGATTTCGACCTGCCGGCGGATTATGCCGATCTGAAACAGGCGCATCCGATCGTGATGAACGCCGAGAGCGCCCGCGCCCTGGGCTGGGAGCTGGCCGCGGAGCCCGAGGGCCTCAGCGAGGGCCTGGCCGAGCGGATGGCGTTCGGACTGGCGCAGTCGGACGAGGCGCGGGCGGGGGCGGCGGCGGTGTTCGAGCGGACGCAGCGCGGCTTCGCCGATGCGCTGGGGGACCTGGACGTGCTGATCACGCCGTCGGCCCCCGGAGAGGCGCCCGCGGGGCTGGAGTGGACCGGCGATCCCGCGTTCAACTTCATCTGGACCAGCCTGCACGTGCCCTGCGTGACGGTGCCGGCCGGGCTGGGGCGCAACGGGCTGCCGCTGGGGGTGCAGATCGTCGGGCGGCGCGGCGACGACAAGGCCGTGCTGGCCTGGGCGCAATGGGTGGCGGCGGCGGTCGGCTGAGGCGGGCGGTGGCGGGTCCGATCCTGTTCGCCGGTGATCCGCACCGGAATTTCTCCCCGATCATCCGGGCCTGCCTGTCGGTGGCGCCGGGAACGCTGGTGCTGGTCGGGGATTGCGACTGCCAGGCACCGCTGCCCCGGGTGCTGGCCGCCGTGCTGGACGCGGGCTGGGCGGTGAAGTGGATCCTGGGCAACCACGACACCGACAGCGAGGCCAGCTACGACCACCTGGTGGGGGCGCATCCCGACGGCGATCTGGGGCTGCGGGTGACCGAGGTCGCGGGCCTGCGCATCGCCGGGCTGCCGGGCGTGTTCAAGCCTCGGGTGTGGTATCCGCGGGCGGATATGCCCGGGGAGCCGATCGATCCGCCGCGCTATGCCACGCGGGCGGCGTTCATGGCCGATCTGCGGGCAGACCAGTTGTGGCGCGGCGGGCTGCCGCTGTGGCACCGCGATACGATCTTCCCCGAGGATGTCGAGCGTCTGGCAGGCGAGCGGTTCGATGTGCTGGTGACGCACGAGGCGCCGGCCGCGCACCGGCTGGGCTATGCCGTGATCGACCGCCTGGCCGAGGCGGGCGGGGCGCGCCTGATCGTGCACGGGCATCATCATGATTCCTACGAGAGCCGGACCGGCGGCGGCATCCGTGTGCGCGGCCTGGCCCTGGCGGAACCCTGGGTCTGGGACGGGGCGTCGTAGCGCCGGCTGGACGGCGGCGGGGGAAGCGGTCTACCGGTGGGCGGACGAGATCGCCGGGGCAGGGGGGCACGATGACACAGGCCATGGCGTCGACCGAAGCCGCCGGGCGCCTGCTGCAGAGTGGCGCGGCGCTGCCCGTGGGATGGGCCGCCGCCCTGACCGGCGATCTGCGGCTGGACCGCGCGGTGCTGCCCGACCTGTCGGTGCTGGCGGGCATGACCGGGCTGGACGGGCTTTTCCTGAACCGCACCATGGTATCCGACATCGCGCCCTTGGCCGGGCTGACGGGGCTGTGTCGGCTGAGCCTGAAGCTGACGCGGGTGACGGATATCGCGCCGCTGGCCGGGCTGACCAGGCTGACCAGCCTGATCCTGTCGTTCACCCCGGTGGCCGAAATCGGCGCGGTGACGGGGATGACGGCCCTGGAAAGCCTGTACCTGACCGGGACGCTGGTGTCGGACCTGGCGCCGGTTGCCGGGCTGACGCGGCTGGAACGGCTGGACCTGGGTGGGACGCGGGTGACGGACCTGGCGCCGCTGGCGGGCCTGGCGCGGTTGCGCAGCCTGGAACTGGCCAGTACCGGCGTGACGGATATCTCACCCCTGGCGGGGTTGACCGCGCTGGAGCACCTGGACCTGGGAGAGACGGCGGTGGCCGACCTGTCGGCGTTGCGCGGGCTGGCGCGGTTGCGGCGGATCGACGTGCGGGGCGTGCCGGCGACGGATCTGTCGTGGCTGCCCCCGGGGTGCGAGACGGTTTCGGCGCTGACCTATCGGCGCGCCCGCCGGGGCGGGTTCGGGTAGGAAGGATCGGCGCGCGATTCACGTCCTCCCGCCTGCGGCGTCGGACGATCATGCGCCGGGTCAGCCCTTGTAGCGTTCGATTGCCTCGACGATCAGGCGCCGAGCCTCGGCGGCGTCGCCCCAGCCGATGACCTTCACCCATTTCCCGGGTTCCAGGTCCTTGTAGTGCTCGAAGAAGTGCTGGATCTGGTCCAGCGTGATCTGCGGCAGGTCGGTCACGTTGCGGACGTTGACATAGCGCTGCGTGAGCTTGGGGGAAGGGACGGCGATCACCTTCTCGTCGCCGCCGGATTCGTCGTTCATCTTCAGCACCCCGACCGGGCGGACATTGATCACCGCGCCGGGGATGATCGGGCGGGTATTGGCGACCAGGACATCGATCGGGTCGCCGTCATCGGACAGCGTGTGCGGCACGAAGCCGTAATTCCCGGGTTAGCGCATGGGCGTGTACAGGAAGCGATCGACGACCAGGGTGCCGGCATCCTTGTCCATCTCATACTTGATGGGTTCCCCGCCGATGGCGACCTCGATGACGACATTGACGTCCTCGGGCGGGTTCTTGCCGATGGCGATGGCGTCGAGGCGCATTGCGGTCTCCGGTGCGGTGGGTGGGGACATATAGCCGGCCAGCGGGGTGGAGTGCCATGGTTTCGGGCGGTTCAGGCCAGGCCGGCCGGCGGGGCGGCTGCGGCCGGTCACCGCGCGGACGGTGCGTCCCGGTCCGGGATGCACCCCAGCCCAGCGTTCCGCCCGGCGTTCTGGCGGTTGCCCCCGTGCGCCCCGTCCGATAGGTTCCCGCGCTTCTTTCTCTCCAGCCCCCGACCCGGGAACCCATCTGTCATGTCTCTCACGTCCGAACGCCTCGACCGCATCCAGCCCAGCCTGACCATCGCCATCTCGACGGTGGCCCGCCGGATGATCGCCGAGGGGAAAAACGTGATCAGCCTGTCACAGGGCGAGCCGGACTTCGACACCCCCCG
>CAYZKM010000267.1:0-6749 GCA_964478525.1 uncultured Bifidobacterium sp. | reverse complement strand
CGACCTCGGCCATGTTGTGGCTGGCCAGCAGGATCGTGCAGCCGGTGCGGTCGCGATACCGCTCCAGCCAGGTGCGCACCCAGTCACCGGTATCGGGGTCCAGGCTGGCGGTGGGCTCGTCCAGCAGCAGCAGCTCGGGCGTGTTGATCAGCGCCTTGGCCAGCGCCACCCGGGTCTTCTGCCCAGCCGAGAGATTGCCCGCCGGACGGTCCAGCAGCGCGGTCAGGTCCAGCTCCTGCGCCAGCTCGCCGATCCGCGCCTCGATGCCCCGGACGTTGTACAGATGGCCGTAGACGCGCAGGTTCTCGGCCACCGTCAGCCGGTGCGGCAGCGAGACATAGGGCGACGAGAAGTTCATCCGCGCCAGGGCGGCGAACCGGTCACGCGCCATGTCGTGGCCCAGCACCCGGATGCTGCCGGAGGTCGGCACCAGCAGCCCCAGCAGCATGGCGATGGTCGTGGTCTTGCCGGCGCCGTTGCCGCCCAGCAGCCCGATGGTGGACCCGGTGGGGGCGGCGAAATCGATCCCGTCGATGGCCAGCACGGCGTCATAGCGCTTGGTCAGCGCGCTTACCTTGATCGCATCCATGCCCCTCGATTAGGGGCCTGCCGGCGCCTCGCCAAGGGGGGAGCCGCGAAAGCCCGCTCGAATGCCCGGCCCGGACGGTTGCAGACCGCAATCAACCAGATATTGGCCCGCCGCGCCCTTGCGCCTAGGCTGGTCCGTCATGATCGATCTGTTGCCCGCCCCAGCCACTCTGCCGCCAGGCCAGCGCGTCTATGCCGTCGGCGACATCCATGGCTGCCTGGAGCGGCTGATCGCCCTGCACGAGCTGATCGCCGAGGACCTGGCCGCCCGCCCGGTCGAGGAGGCGACGCTGGTCCATCTGGGCGACTATGTCGATCGCGGCCCGGAAAGCGCGCAGGTGGTGGAATGGCTGATGGCCGGACCGCCGGTGCCGGGCGCGCGCGTGGTCAACCTGATGGGCAACCACGAACAGATGATGCTGGCCGCGGTGTCGTCGACCGAGGATGGGCCGGCCGGCCACTGGCTGACCAATGGCGGGGCCGACTCGCTGCTGAGCTGGGGCATCTCGCGCACCGTGCCGTCCCGGGAATGGGCGACCTACCTGCCGAAATCGCACCTGATCTTCCTGCGCGACCTGGCGCTGTATCACCAGGTCGGACCCTATGTGTTCGTGCATGCCGGGCTGCGGCCGGGCGTCGCGCTGGAGAAGCAGGTGCGCCAGGACCTGCTGTGGATCCGGGAGCCGTTTCTCTCCTCGAAGGCCGACCACGGCATGGTGGTGGTGCACGGCCATACCCCGCGCCAGGACCCGACGGTGCGGCCGAACCGGATCGGCATCGACACCGGGGCGGTGATCGGCGGCGTGCTGACCTGCCTGGTGCTGGAAGCCGACCGGATGGGCTTCATCCGCAGCTGAGCTTCTGCTGATCCGGGGCTGATCCGGGGGGTCGGTTTTTCACGCAACGATCGCCCGCGCCCGGCGTTACCTCGCCGCGGCACCGCTTTTCCCCCCGCCATCAACCAGGACGCGCGGAATTTCTTGCACGACGGCGACAGTCAAGGTACGGCCATCACGATGAACCAGATCGCGCCGGGCGATCCTCAGCGCCCCGATCAACCCGATCCCGACCTTGCCGAGGCCGTTCGTCGCCTGACGAACGCCTCTGTGCTGGTGATCGGTGATGTCATGCTGGACCGCTACAGCTTCGGCGAGGTCCGGCGCATCAGCGTGGAAGCACCGGTTCCCATCCTGACCGTCGAACGCGAGGTCGCGCTGCCCGGCGGGGCCGGCAATGTCGTGCGCAACCTGACCGCGCTGGGTGCGGCGACCGCGTTCATCTCGGTGGTCGGCGACGACCAGGCGGGATCGGACCTGACCGGGCTGGTGGGTGGGCAGCTGAATGTCGAACCCTGGCTGCTGGTGCAGGGGGGACGGACCACCACGCTGAAGACCCGCTTCATCGCCGCCGGCCAGCATCTGCTGCGCGCCGACCGCGAGCAGACCGACCCGATCCACCCGAAGCTGGCCGAACGCATGGTGCGCATCGCCAACGACGCGATGGCGGCGACCACGGTCACGGTGCTGTCCGACTACGGCAAAGGCGTGCTGTCGGGCGAGACACCGCGCCACCTGGTGGAGGCCGCGCGCAAGCTGGGCCGCACGCTGATCGTCGATCCGCGCGGCACGGATTTCGAACGCTATGCCGGCGCCGACATCGTGATGCCGAACCGGCCGGAACTGGCCGCCGCGACCGCCATGCCGACGAACACGGAAGCCGAGATCTGTGCCGCCGCCGCCGCCCTGCGCGAAAAGCACGGCTTCGGCGCAGTCGTCGTCACCTGCGGCAATGACGGCATGATCCTGGTGGATGCCGCCGCCGCCCGCCATTTCCCGGCCGAGGCCGCGGATGTGCACGACACATCGGGCGCCGGCGACACCGCGCTCGCCGCCCTGGCCGCGGCGATCGCGGTGCAGCTCGACCTGCCGGTCGCGGTGCGGCTGGCCAACCTGGCCGCCGGAATTTCCGTGGGCAAGGTCGGTACCTCGGTCGTGCGGGAAGCCGATCTGCTGTCCGCCCTGACGCCGCAGCAGAGCGCGCTGCGCAAGATCGTCTCGATCGAGGAAGCGCAGGAACAGGCCGAGCGGTGGCGGCACAAGGGCTGGCGGGTGGGGTTCACGAACGGGTGCTTCGACCTGCTGCATCCCGGCCATGTCCACCTGCTGGAGCAGGCGCGGGCGTCCTGCGACCGGCTGATCGTGGGGATGAACACCGATGCCAGCGCGCGCCGGCTGAAGGGCTCGCCGCATCCGATCCAGCCCGAGGCGGCCCGCGCGGCGGTGCTGGCCAGCCTGGCCAGTGTCGACCTGGTGTGCATGTTCGACACCGACACGCCGCTGCGCCTGGTCGAGGCGATCCGGCCGGACGTGCTGATCAAGGGTGCCAACTATACCGAGGATGACGTGGTCGGCAGCGAGCAGGTCAGGGGCTGGGGCGGGCGCGTGCTGCTGACCGACCTGCTGCCCGGGCACTCGACGATGGAGACGCTGGCGCGCATCCGCGGCTGAACGCGGGCGCTACCGCAGCGCACTGACGATCGCGCGCGTATTCGCCCGCATCATCTCGACATAGCTCGGCGCCGGCCCGTCCGGGGCCGACAGCGAATCCGCATACAGCGTCCCGCCGATCCGCACCTGCGTTTCGCGCGACAGCTGCTCCAGCAGCCGCGGCGCGATGTTGCTTTCCAGGAACAGCGCCTTGATGTTCTCCCGCCTGACCTGGGCGATCAGCGTGGCGAAGGCGCGCGGCGACGGTTCGGTGTCGCTGGAAATGCCCTGCGCGGCCAGGATCTCCACGTCATAGGCGTCGGCGTAGTAGTTGAACGCCTCGTGCGTGGTGACGAAGCGGCGCTGCGGCTGGGGGATCGCGGCCAGGGCGGCGCGGATCTCGGCGTCCAGCGCATCGAGGCGAGCGAGATAGGCGGTCGCGCGGGCGGCATATGTCTCGGCGCCATCGGGGTCGGCCAGGGTCAGCCCGTCGCGGATATTGGCGACATACAGCCTGGCGTTGGCCACGTCCTGCCAGCCATGCGGGTCCCAGCTGCCATGGGCGTGGTCATGGCCCTTCGCCCCGGAGGACCCATGGTTGTGCGCCATTGCCAGCGCCCGCATCCCCTTCGTTGCCACCACGCCCCTGCCCTTGAAGCCGGCGGATTGTGCGAGGCGGGTGGCCCAGCCCTCCAGCCCCAGCCCGTTGATCACGAACACCGCGGCCCCGGCGATGCCGCGCGCATCCGACGGCCGGGGCTGGAAATCGTGCAGGTCGACCCCGATGGGCGCCAGCGTGGTGACCGCGATCCGCTCGCCCCCGACTTCTCGGGTCAGGTCGGCCAGGATCGAGAAGCTGGCGACGACCGGGAGCGGGGAAGCGGCCATCACACCTGGGGCCAGCAGGCCCAACCCCAGGGCCAGGGTGGAACGGCGGGAGATCGGGGAGGCCATCATGGCATGGTCCTTGTGGTCAGAATTCGAAACCCAGCTTCAGGCGGACGAGCTGGCGGGAGAAATTGGTCAGGTCCAGCCGGTTCGGGTCGTTGTTGGCATGGCCCGCCAGCTGGATGTTCCACGCAGCCGCCAGCCAGGCGGCATCGGAGATCCGCCAGTACCCGGTCGGGCCGGCGTACAGCGCGCTGCCCAGCTGCTGGTTGAGCGAGAGGCGCTGGAAGGCCATCAGGTAGCGCATCTCGGCGCCCAGGAAGACCGTGTTCCCCACCCGTGCCGTCAGCGCCCCGCCGATGCCGCCGACCGCGCCCCGCTCGGCGGCCGAGCCGTTCCAGGGGCGGAACTGTTCCAGGTCATAGGTCAGGTTTACCGCCGCCCATAGCCGGTCGGGCACCAGCATCGCATCGGCGATCAGCTTGTTTTCCGACGCATAGCCGGTGCCGGCCTCGCCTGTGACCTCGTCGGCGAGGGTCATCGACGGTTCGACATGCAGCGTCAGGCCGATCCCGTGCAGCTCGCGCTCCAGCAGGCGCAGCCGCAGCTCTCCGCCGATGCCACGGAACCGCGCTGTTCGCGTGTTCGCCAGGTCGGGGCTGTCGGCGATGGTCCAGGCCCCGCCCAGCAGGCTGACCGAGACCGAGAGGTTGCGCACTGGGGCGAGGGAGAATTCCAGCTTTGCGGTGTTCGCCCGATAGGTGCCGTCGCGGCGGCCATAGGCGCCGACACTCTCGGCCGCGACGCCCATCGTGCCGGGTGCATCGATATCCGATCCCAGGGTGAAGCCGAACAGGTTCTCGGTTTCCACCGGATGGGCGTTTGCCGCCGCCATCGCCTGGTTGCGATAATCACGCCGGGTGACCGGGCCCTGTTCGAAGAGGTCGGCCCGGGCCGGGACCGCCGTGGCGGACAGCGCGGCCACCGCGAGTGCGGCGGCGATGCGGTGCTGGATCGGCATGTCTGTCCCCCGGTTGTCTGATATGAAATGTTATAACATATCATTTTAACCTGGCAAGCCGGTTGACGAATCGCCCGCCGATCCTGCCATTGGCGGCATGGACACGCCGCCGCCCGAGACGCTGAGCCTGCCGCGCGGTCCGGCGCGGGTGGAATGGCGCCGCAGCCTCCGGGCTCGGCGTATCAGCCTGCGGGTCGATCCGCAGGACGGGGCGATCGTCGTCACCCTGCCCCCGCGCGCCAGCCGGACCGCCGGGCTGGCATTGCTGAGGACGCATGCCGACTGGGTGGCGGACCGGCTGGCCGCGCTGCCCGAATCGGTCCCGTTCGCCGATGGGGCGCTGGTGCCGATCGGCGGCGAACCGCATCTGATCCGCCACCAGCCCACCCTGCGCGGTGGCGCCTGGATCGCCGATGCCACGCTGCACGTGACCGGCGCGCCCGAGTTCCTGGCCCGGCGCGTGCGCGATTTCCTGCGCCACGAGGCCGGGCGGCGGCTGACCGCGCTGGTGCTGCCCAAGGCCGCCGCGATCGGGATCACCCCACGCCGCGTCACCATCAAGGACACCTCCAGCCGCTGGGGCAGCTGCGCGCCCGACAAATCCCTGGCGTTCAGCTGGCGGCTGGTGATGGCGCCGGATTTCGTCCAGGACTATGTGGCGGGGCACGAAGTCGCACATCTGCGGCATATGAACCACGGGCCGCATTTCTGGGCGCTGGTCGGGCAGCTGACCCCGCACCGGGACCGCGCCATCCCGTGGCTGCGCGACGAAGGTGCCCGTCTGTTGCGGGTCGGCGCCTGAGCGGGCAATCCATGCATCAACGCGGAATCACCATTGCCGGGCGCGCATGACCGGGCTATAGCGAAGTCATCGAAGCGTCTGACCGGATGAAAGGAAGCGCTTCCTGGCGGGTCGGTAAGATCCGTGTCCGCGTCATGCGGGCCGAGGCGAAAGCCACAGCAGCCTCCGGGTCGACTTTGGAAGGGCGCCGCAAGGCGTCCTTTTTCTTTGCCCCCACCCCTTTCCTTGCCCCCACCCCGGCCTTTACGCCCCGCGCCCAGCCTCGCATCATGGCCGGTGGAGGAGCCCATGACGATGACCGACGCAGGAATCGGCGCAGGAATCGGCGCGATCGATTGCGACATCCACCCGGGCGTGCCCGACATCAAGGCGCTGCTGCCCTATATGGACGAATTCTGGCAGGAATCCTTCGTCCATCGCGGGCTGGACGGGTTCGACATGATGAGCTACCCGCCCGGCGCGCCGATCACCTGCCGCCCGGACTGGCGCATCCCCGGGCGCAAGCCGGCCGCCACGCTGGAAGCGATGCAAAGCCAGGCGCTGGACCCGTTCGGCATCGGCCTGGCCATCTGCAACCCGCTGACCGGCGGGCAGGTCGCCATGAGCGAGACCATGGGCGCGGCCATCTGTTCGGCGGTGAACGACTGGATCCGGGAACACTGGCTGGACCGCGACCCGCGCCTGCGCGCATCCATCGTCGTGCCGGCGCAGGCCCCGCTGCTGGCGGTGGAGGAGATCGAGCGCCTGGCATCAGACAGGCGCTTCGTGCAGGTCCTGCTGCCCGTCGCCTGCGAGATGATGCTGGGCCGGTCGTACTACTGGCCGCTGTACGAGGCCGCCGCCCGCCACCGCCTGCCGGTCGGGCTGCATGCCGGCAGCCTGTTCCGCTATGCCCCGACCTCCACCGGCTGGCCGTCGCACTATGTGCACGACTATGTCTCGCAGTCGCTGTCGTTCGAGGACC
>CAYZKM010000266.1:0-6763 GCA_964478525.1 uncultured Bifidobacterium sp. | reverse complement strand
GCCCAGGCACGCAGCGCGGCGATGAAGGCGGCCGGCGCGACGCGCACCGGCACCCGGTCCGCTAGGTGCAGATGGGTGATCGTCACCGCATCGCGGGCAAAATCCACACCATAGGCGTTGCCGCTGGTGCTTTCCGCCGTCCGTCCCGCCACGGCATCCTCGGCCCGTTCGCGCAGCAGGTCGGCATAGTCGGGCCACTGCACTTCCTGTGTCAGGAACCCGGCGAGTGCCGCACTGTCAGCGGTTCCGTCATCGGCCGTGGCGAGCGGACGGCCCTCGGGATCGCGTCCATGCACCAGTCCCATCGCCGCACTCCTCAGTTCGGATAGCCGGTGATGATGACGGTCTGCCCGTTCATCGTGCCGGTGAAGCCCTGGATCCGGAACGGGCGCCCGCTGTCGTCGGTGCAGCGGTCGCCCGACTGCCCGGTGAACGAGCCAGATTCGCGCGTGCCGGTGTTGTAGGCATGCTGGATCGCGGCGATCACATCGGCCTCGGAACATTTGTCCGGATACATGGTCGAGATGGTCTTCTGCCGCGTCTGCCCGTGCTGGGTGATGTCGAAGCGGCGCAGCGTATACAGCCCGGGGCGGCGGCGGTCGGGCTGCACATCGCGGGTATTGCCGACGCTGTCCGGGTTCTTCCCGCCGGGGCGGCTGTGGAACCCGACCGCCTTGCCCGACCGGTTGATCTCGCCGCAGAAGATGTGCTGCCCCCGCACCGGCGGGGACCCGGCGGACATCCCCTGCGGGCAGCTTATCTGTGCGCGGGCGGGCAGGGCGGCGGCGGCGCACAGCGCGACGGCGGCAAGCAGTTTCATCGCCTGGTCCTTTTCATTCCGGCCTGATATCGGCCACCCGGGTCTGGTCATCCGACCGTCCTGCATAGGACAGCCCGCGCTGCATGGCCCATGTCGTCTTCTGCAGATGCAGCGGGATGTTCGCCACATCGCGCGTGCCCATCACCATCGCCTGGCGCAGCACCTGCTCGCGCTGCGCGTTGTCGGCGATGTTGGAGGCTTGTTTCACCAGCGCATCCAGTGCCGGGTTCGAATACCGTCCCCAGTTGAAGCCGCCCCATCCGTTCGGCGGATCATAGGTGCCCATGGCCGAGCGGAGCACTTGCGAGCTCTCGCTGGTCACGGCGGCGACTCCGCCGATCATGATCGAGTATTCGCCCTTGTGCACGCGCGATGCATAGGTGCTCCAGGGCTGCAGCTCGATGCTGGCCTGGATGCCGATGCGCTGCCACATCTGCGCGATCGCCTGCACCACGCGTGTATCGTTCACGTAGCGGCCCTTGGTGGAGTGGATCGTCACGCGCAGCCCGTTCGGATAGCCCGCCTCGGCCAGCAGCTTCTTCGCGCCCTCGGGGTCATAGGCTGGCACGGGAATGTCGGGCGACCAGCCGAACCCGCCCTCGGGCATCATCTGCCCGGTGGCGGTGGCGACCCCCTCCATCACCCGTTCGGCGATGGCGGGGCGGTTGATCGCGATCGAGAAGGCGCGCCGGACGCGGACATCGCGGAACGGGTTCTTCTCCAGCGTCTCGCCATTGGGACCGGTGACGAACGGGGTCGGCCCGTCGCGCGACTGATCCAGCGCCAGGTAGATGTATCGCAGCCCGAGTTCCGCGGTGGACACGCGGATCCGGTCATTCGCCCGCAGCTTGGCCAGCGCGTCCGAGGGCACGAGGTCGATCACCTGCATGTCGCCCGCCAGCAGTGACGCGACACGGGCGGCGCCATCCGTGATGAAGCGGAATGACACCTTCTGCCAGTGCGGCTTGTTGCCGCCCCAATAGGTTTCGTTGCGCGTCAATTCGACGCCGGCACCGGGCTGGTACGACACGAACCGCATTGGCCCAGTCCCGATCGCCGCTCGGCCCGTATTGAAATCCTCGGTCGGCGCATTGGCCTTCGACGCCTGGATGATCCTGATCTGCACGGCCTCGTTGGGCAGGATCGGGTCCAGCCCGGCGGTGATCATGTGCACGGTCCGCGGGTCGATCACGCGGATCTCTTTCACCAGGCGGATATAGGTGGTGAAAGGCTGCGGCGCGTTCGGCACTTTCGGCACCCGCAGATAGGACGCGCGCACATCGTCCGCCGTCAGCGGCGTCCCGTCATGAAAGGTCACGCCGGGGCGCAGCCTGAACTCCCAGGTCGTGTCGTTCACCAGCCGCCAGGATTCGGCCAGCGAGGGGATGACGTTGATCGTGTTGTCGGCATCCGTCAGCGCGTCGAACACGTTCAGGATGACGTTCTTGTTGGTGGGCGAGTTCAGGTAATGCGGGTCGATGCTGGTGACCGCGTCGCCGATGCCGATGTTCAGCGATTGCGCGTGCGCCGATCCGGCCGCGAGGCAACCCAGTATCGCCAATGCCGGTCGTGATGCCATGGTTTCCTCCGTTCGGCGTTGTCCGGAAGTGGAACACGCCGCGCGCGCGACGGGAAGCGCAAGGCGGGTCAGGCCAGGTGGCAGGCCACGTCCGAGGTGCCGACCCGGCGCGTCTCGGGCCGTTCGGTGCGGCAGCGCTCGGCGGCCAGCGGGCACCGTGGATGGAACGCGCAGCCGCTGGGCAGGTCGCGCAGCAGCGGGGCGAGGCCGGGGATCCCTTGCATGGTGCCGCGATTGTGCAGCGAGGGAAGGCTGGCGATCAGCATGCGGGTGTACGGGTGTTTCGCGGCCGTCACCATGTCCGCGATCGGTGCCACATCGACCAGGCGGCCGGCATACATCACGCCCAGCCGGTCGACGAACTGTGCCATCAGCCCCATGTCGTGGCCGATCAGGATGACCGCGGCGCCGATCTCCTGCTGCACCCGGCCCAGGGTCGCCATCACCTGCCGCTGCACCACGACATCCAGCGCGCTGGTCGGCTCGTCTGCGATGATCACCCTGGGATGCAGGCAGATGGCGATGGCGATGCAGGCGCGCTGCTTCATCCCGCCCGACAATTCGTGCGGATATTTGTCGGCCACGTCGTCCGCCAGCCCGACCTGGCGCAGCAGCGTCCGGGCGCGGTCCGCCAGGGCCGCGCCGGTCAGCTTCTCCCCGTGATCGGCCAGCGCATCGCCGATCTGCGCCTTGATGCGCATCACCGGGTTCAGCGCGTTCATCGACCCTTGTGGCACCAGGGCGATGCCGGCCAGGCGCAGGCGGCGCATCTCCTCGTCCGACAGGCCGGACAGGCGGATGCCGTCCAGCGTGACCTCCCCGCCATCGATGCGGCCTGGTGTCTTGATCATGCGCAGGATCGCCAGTGCCATGGTCGACTTGCCGGACCCCGATTCGCCGGCCAGGCCGAAGCGTTCCCCGGCCCGCAGCGAGAACGACACCGAATCCACCGCGCGCACCAGGCCCAGCGGGTGGTCGAACCCGACGCTCAGCCGGTCGACGATCAGCACGGGATCGGTCATGCCGACCGCCGCAGGCGCGGATTGGCGATCTCGTCCAGCCCCACCGTCAGGAAGAACAGGCCCAGGAACACGACCAGGATGATGACGATCGGTGCTGCCCACCACCACCACCATCCGTTGATGATCGCGGCGTTGAAGTTGACCCAGTACAGCGTCATGCCCAGCGTCGGGGCATCCAGCGGCCCCAGCCCCAGCACCTCCAGCCCGATCGAGGCCAGGATCGCGTTCGACACCGCGTTCACCAGCGTCGCCGCCAGATAGGGCAGCAGGTTCGGCATCATCTCCAGGAAGATGATCTCGGGCCCCGACATGCCCGACATCCGCGCCACTTCCACATAGCCGCGCTCGCGCAGGGTCAGCACCTGCGAGCGGATGGTGCGGGTGGGGTTCAGCCAGGCCAGCGAGGCAACGATCAGCGCCATCTGGTCCACGTTCAGCCCGCCGCGGACGGACACGGCGATGATGATCAGCACCAGCAGCCCGGGCACGGTCAGGCCAATATCGGCGATGCCGCGGATGATCGTGTCGGTGATGCCGCGATAGTAGCCGGCGATGAAGGCCAGCACGGTGCCGATGGCCACGCCGAGGAAGCCGGCGATGAAGCCGATCTTCAGCGTCAGCGGCGTGCCCACCACCATGGCGGCGAACAGGTCGCGGCCCTGGCGGTCGGTGCCGAACGGGTATTCGGCCGAGGGCGGGCGCAGCGCGGGGGCAGAGAGCGGGCGTGCATCCTCGGGGTCGATCAGCGCGTGGCCGATCACGACGAACAGCACCAGCATGGCCAGCAGCACGACGCCGACGGCCAATGAGCGGTTGCGGTTGAGATACGACAGCACCTAGGACCGCCGGTAGGAAATCCGTGGGTCGAGCCACGGATAGAACACGTCCAGGATCAGCGTTGCCAGGCCCAGCGCCACGATGACGGTGAAGACGATGCCCTGGATCAGGAAATGGTCGTTCTCCCGGATCGCCTGGAACAGCAGCGCGCCGATGCCGGGATAGCCGAAGATCACCTCGACCAGCACCGCGCCCGACAGGATCTGGCCCAGCGCCAGGGCCAGCGCCGTAGTCTGCGGCAGGATCGCGTTGCGCACGCAGTATCGCAGGAAGATGGTGGAGGCGTGCAGCCCCTTGGCCTCGGCGAAGGTGACATAGTCCTCGCCCATCGTGGTCACCATCATCCCGCGCATCCCCAGCGCCCAGCCGCCGGTGGCGACCAGCACGATCGAGGCGGCGGGCAGGATCGCATGGCGCAGCACATCGAGGGCGAACCACAGCGACAGCTCCGGCCGCGCGCCGGCACTGTAGCCGCCGAAGATCGGCAGCAGTTGCAGCTGGAACGCCAGCAGATACATCAGGATCAGGCCCAGCAGGAAGAACGGGATCGCGTGCAGCGCCCATAATGGCGGCATCACATAGCGCATCCAGCGCGGTGCGTTGGGCCAGGCCAGCAATGCGCCCAGCAGGGTGCCGATGGCGAAGGACAGCAATGTGGTGGTGCCCAGCAGCCCGACGGTCCAGGGGATGGCCTCGGCGATCAGGTCGCCCACGGTGCGCGGGTAGTTGGCGATCGAGTAGTTGAAGTCCAGCCGCACCGTCTTGCCGAGGAAGGTCAGGTACTGGTGCCACAAGGGCTGATCCAGGCCGAAGGTGCGTTCATATTCCTTGACCATGTCTTCGAGCCCGGCCTGCACATGCCCGCCGAGTTGCGCGGATTGCAGCAGCTTGGTGCGCACGGGGTCCTGGCCCGAGAGTTTCGGCAGGAAGAAGTTCAGCGACGCGGCCAGCCACATGATCAGCAGGAAGACGCCGAACCGGCGGGCGACATACAGCGCGTGCATGGGTCAGGCGGGGGGTGTGCCGCGCGGGCGGCCGGGCCTTGCCGACTGACCCGCCGCTTCCGCAAACCCGGTCATGCCGGTTTCAGGTTCCACATCACGATCGGGAACGTCAGGTGCCATGGCGCGCCGTTGACATAGGGGTTCTCGGCCGTTGGCCAGTTGGTCCAGTACGTGGTGTTCATCGGGATGCGATGCAGGTTCTGCACCAGCTGGATATCCGGCAAATCGGGCAGCCAGATCTCCATCGCCTTGCGGAACAGCGGGATCATCCGCGCCTTGTCGCTCGGATCGGTGGCGAACATCTCGTCGGCGATCGCGTCGAACGCGGCGTTCTTCCAGCGCGCGAAATTCACCAGATGCGCGCCCGGCACCGCCACGCTGCGGCCCTGGTACAGCCGCATCATGCCGTACGGCTCGTTGATCGACCCGCCATGCCCGTAGATGGACCCGGTGTACTGGCCCTTCTGGAACCGGTCGTCGAAATCGGGCGGCAGGCTGAGGCTGGAGGCGATGCCGCGGCGCTTCAGCATCTCGGCCAGCACCGGGCCCATCGCGTTGCCGGACGAGCCGAAGCCGATCACGTCCAGCTTCACCGGCACACCCTGCGGGTCCTGCCACATGCCGTCGGCGCCCTTCTTGAACCCCTTGGCGGTCAGCAGCGCGTCGCCCTTCTTCGGGTCGAAGGCCAGCGTGTCGTATTTCGCCAGCAAATCCTTCACCGCGTCGAAATACGGGCGCAGTGGCGGATAGTCGGGCATCGGCAGCGCCGAGACCTGGGATGCGCCCAGATACGCCACCTCGATCAGCTGCGGGCGGTTGATATAGTAGCTGACCGCCCAGCGCACATCCTTGTCGTCGAACGGCTTGACCTCGTTGTTGACGTAAAGCGAGATCGGCCACCAGTCGACATAGCCATAGGGCGATTTCTGCCCGGAATGGGTGATGACCTTGGGGTTTGCCTTGATCACGGTCTGATGCGTGGACGGCTGGATGCTGAACCCGCAATCGACCTGGTTGGTGATCATCGCCTGCGCCAGCGCCTGTTCGCCGATGGATGGCAGCCACACGCTGCGCTCGATCATCGGCATCGGCGCCAGGCCCGCCTTGGCGGCCCACCATTCGCCGCGGCGCTCGAACACTTTCTGCTGCAACGACGCGTCGGTGACCTTCCACGGGCCGGTCGACACCGGCCAGCCCTTGGCGATGTCCAGGTTCTTGAAACTGGGCCAGTCCTGACCCTGGAAGATATGCTTGGGAACGATATAGACGCCGATGTCGTATTTGTAGGTCATGAAGAAGAAGAAGCGCGGCGAGGGGATCTTGAAGTCGATCACCACGGTGTTGGCGTCGGTCGCCTTCGCTTCCTTCATTGCCTGCGCGACGTCGACGCCCCATTTCGCCTTCGGGCCATAATCACGCAGCGTGTTCAGCGTATAGGCGACATCCTCGGCGCTGAACGCGACCCCGTCGCTCCAGCTGATGCCGGGCCGGGTCTTGATGG
>CAYZKM010000265.1:0-6788 GCA_964478525.1 uncultured Bifidobacterium sp. | reverse complement strand
GGAAATGCTCGACCGGTTTCAGAATCCGCGACATGGCGGACGCCGGTGTCAGGAAACGCGAGGAGAGCATTGGCGTCAGTGTCAGCGCAACCAGCAGTGACACCGTCACCGAGAACACGATGGCGAGACCGTACTGGAAGAAAAACCGGCCAACAATTCCCGACATGAACGCGATCGGCACGAACACCGCGAGTGTCGCGAAGGTGCCGGCCAGCACCGCGAGACCCACGCGGGCCGTGCCCTCCGCGGCGGCGATCCTACGCGATTTGCCCGCATCGATGTCGCGTTGGATGCTCTCGATAACCACGATCGCGTCGTCGACCAGCAGCCCGATGGCGACCGTCAGGGCGAGCAGCGTTAACAAATTGATGGTGAAACCAAATATATAAAACACGAAGAACGTCGCCACGAGCGAGGTTGGGATCGCGGTCGCCACGATCGCGGTCGCGCGCCAGCTCAGCAGAAAGAAAAAGCTCACGAGAACGACAAGGCCCATGGCGATCACGATCTCGTGCTGTACATCGCCGATGGAGGATTCGATAAAACGGGACACGTCCCGCGCGATCACGATCCGCATGCCCGGTGGCGCCAGCGTTTTCAGTTTCTCAACCTCGGCACGGATCAGATGGGCGACAGCGACGGTATTGCGCCCGGACTGCCTGCGGATCTCCAGCGACACCCCGGTCTTGCCATTGAGTTCCGCATAGGACCGCTCATCCTCGGCGCCATCCTCGATCCGGGCCACGTCCTCCAGCCGCGTCGGCGGACTGTTTTCGCGGAACGTCACGACCAGCTTCCGGAACTCTTCCGCGGACCTGGCTTCCGCCTTGGTCTTCACACCGAACTCACGCCGCGACCCATCCACCTCAAGACGACCGCCTGGCAGGTCCGCGTGCTCGCTCCGGATCGCCTGCACGACGTCGTTGGCCGTGACTCCATAGGCCCGCATGCGCCCGGCATCGAGCCACACACGGATCGCCCGTTTGCGGCCGCCGACGATCCTCGCCGATCCAACGCCGGGCAGGCGCTGAATCGCCTCCTTGACCACCTCGTCCGCGAATGTCGTGATGTCGCGGATCGAAGCGTCGCCAGAGATCATGATCGATAGGATCGGGGCCGCGTCCGGGTCAACCTTTTCCACGATCGGTGGATCGATGTCCTTGGGCAGGTCGCGCCGGGCGATCGTCACCTTGTCGCGCACATCCTGCGCTTTTACGTCGATCTTCTCCTCCAGCTCGAACTCGACGAACACCTGCGAGATACCATCCGAGCTCACCGACTTCAGCTGCTTGATACCGGAGACCGTGTTGACATTGCTCTCGACGATATCGGTGATCTCGGTCTCGGCCGTATCGGGGCTCACGCCTTCGAGCGTCACGGCGACGGCGACATAGGGAAACTCAACAGCAGGGAAAAGGTCGATCCCGAGGCGGCCAAGCGACAGCCAGCCGAGCACGGTGAGGCCGCCGATCAACATGACGGCGAAGACCGGGCGGCGGATGGAGAGATCGGCGAGCCACATGCGAAAATCCTCGGGTCAGCGGACGGCGGTGGCTTCGGCGCGCTCGGCCGAGCATATCTCAGCCTGCACGAATACGCCGGGACGGATGGAGTACCTGAGGTTCTCGACGCCAAGCCTGATTTCGACCGTCCGCGTGGCGGGATCGACCATGTCATTGATGACATCGACTCTCGCGCGGATCGGCTGCTCGACGCCGTCTATGCGCAGAACCGCCGGATTTCCAACGGCGAGCCGGGGAAGGTCACGCGAGGGCACTTTCACGATCGCGACCAGTATATCGATCTTCTGAAGCTGAAGGACCAGCGAACCCGTGCCGCCCGGAACGCGATTGGTGAGGAACACGCCTTCGTCGAGGTAGCGTGCCGTGATCGTCCCGGTGAACGGAGCGCGCACCGTGGTATCCGCCAGATCCTGCTCCGCCTGGCGAAGCCGGGCCCGCGCCAGTTCGAGTTCCGCGGCCGCTACCTGAACGGCGGTGATCGCCGCATCCCGGCTCGCGTTCGACGCGACGCCTTGATCCGACAACCGGTTGGTCCGGCCGAATGTCGCCTGCGCCAACTTGAGTTGCGCGTCGATCATTGTCACCGAAGCCCGCAATTCCTCGACCTTGAGCCGGTAGGATTCGGGCCTTGTCTCAAACAGCGGCGCGCCGGCCTCGACACGGTCGCCCACGTTGACATGGATCCGTTCGATTCGTCCCTCGACAAGCGGCCCGAGACCGCTGCTCTTGTGCGGTATCAGGGTACCCGTTCCGCTGATCACCGTCGCGGCGCTTTCGTTCCGGGGGGATGTTTCGGCTCGCGCCGCGCCGCCGCTCAGAACGGCCACCATCAGCGAAAATCCGGCGAACGCCATGGTTTTCAGCCATGAAGCGATATCTGGCGTCATTCTACTCTCGTTCGTCCTGGTGCTCCGCGCGAAGCCTATCCCGCGGAACGTCTCCGGAAGCCGCGTCCGTGACCGGCATCTTCCACTCCGCTTTCGGACATCCGAACCCGAACGAGATGCTTTCGGCGGCGTCCTGGACCAGTTTCGCGGCCGTCGATGCCTGTGTCTGCACGCGGCTGAGGGGTGCCGCCATCGCCAGCGCCGCGATGACCGATCCACGATGGTCGAAGATCGGCGCGGCGAAACCGGCCACGTCGGCGGACACCTCGCCCACGGTCATGGCCAGGCCTTGCTCGCGGATCTCTGGCAACAGGCCACGCAATGTCGGCGGGCTCGTCAGTGTCCGCGGCGTCAGCGGCTCAAAAACCGCCGTGCTCAGGTAGTGGTCGATGAAGGCGGGATCGGCGTGAGCCAGCAGGACGCGCCCGGCCGCGGAACAATAAAGCGGTCGCGCGGTCCCGAGCGGGACCGTATAGCGTATGGACCGGGAACTCTCGACCTTGTCGATATAGACCGCCCGCGCGGCTTCGCGATCGAGCGTCGCGATAAGAACGGTTTCCTCGAACTGATCCGCCAACTGGCGCAGGATGGGTTGCGCGATGTGCGCCATCGACAGGGTCGGCATAATGCTGACGCCGAGACGGTAGGCCGCCGGCCCCAGCATGTAACGGCCATTGGTGTTGACCACGTAGCCCAGGGCGCATAGCGGCCGAAGCAACCCGAGCAGACTGCTCTTGGGGGAGTCCAGGGCGGCCGAGAGCTGGGTCAGGGTATTACCCTCCGGCACGCCGGCGAGGCTTTCGATGATACGGAGCGTGCGCGACAGGGCGCGGGGGCCGGCCGCTCCCGCCGTCTCGGCGGGCTCGTCGGGACCGAATGAACTCGCCGCGCGATCGCGGCTCGCGATGGTGTTTGTCAAGCCGTTGGATCCTTCAGTTGCCCGCCGGCGGTTACTCGCCGGCGGGATCATCGACGTCCGGGGCCGTGTCGAGGCCCGGCCAAATTCCGAAATTCGAACCTTCTTCCATTATACGAACAACCCCGCTACGATACCAGAGTGCACGCACAGGAGGGCGGCCGGAATGGATATCGAACGGAGTACCCAGCATACCCAGATTCGCGAGGTGGTGGCCGACCTCTGTAGCCGTTTCGACGATTCCTACTGGCTCGCCAGAGATCGCGACGGCGCGTTCCCGGAGGCGTTTTATGCGGCCGTGGCCGACGGCGGATGGCTCGGCGTCGCGATGCCGGAAGCCTATGGCGGCGCCGGCCTGGGCATTACCGAGGCCGCGCTGGTGATGCGGACGATCACCGAAAGCGGCGGCGGCATGTCGGCCGCCTCATCGGTGCACATGAATATCTTCGGGCTCAATCCGGTCGTGGTATTCGGCACCGAGGCGCAAAAGCAGCGCGCGCTGCCGCCGCTGATCCGCGGTGAGTGCAAGGCCTGTTTCGCGGTCACCGAACCCGACGCCGGCCTGAACACGACCAAACTGAAGACACGGGCGGTGCGCGATGGGGACCGCTACATCGTCAACGGGCGCAAGGTGTGGATTTCCACCGCCCAGGTCGCCGACCGCATGCTGTTGCTGGCGCGCACCACGCCGGCCGAGGAGGTTCGCAAGGCCACCGAGGGGCTGAGCCTGTTCTACACGAAGCTCGACCGGAATTATGTCGAGGTGCGCGAGATTGAGAAGATGGGCCGCGCCGCGGTTGATTCCAACGAGGTCTTCATCGACGGGCTACCGATTCCGGTGGAGGACCGGATTGGCGAAGAGGGCAAGGGATTCCACTACATCCTGCATGGCATGAACCCCGAACGCGTGCTGATCGCGGCCGAGGCGGTCGGCATCGGCCGGGCCGCGCTGGCCCGCGCGGCGCGATATGCGCGGGAGCGGGTGGTGTTTGGCCGCCCGATCGGCATGAACCAGGGCATTCAGCATCCGCTGGCGCAGTGCTGGGCGGAACTGGAGGCCGCCAATCTGATGGCGTTCCATGCCGCGGCGCTGTACGACGCGGGCGATCCCTGTGGCAGCGAGGCGAACGCGGCGAAGCTGCTCGCCGCCGAGGCGGCGATCAAGACCTGCGAAACGGCCATGCTGACCCATGGCGGTTTCGGCTACGCCAAGGAATTTCACGTCGAGCGCTATCTGCGGGAGGCATTGCTGACCCGGGTGGCGCCGGTGTCGCCGCAGCTGATCCTCTCGAACATCGCCGAGAAGGTTCTCGGCCTGCCCAAGTCTTACTGACAAGGTTCGCGATGAAGCCCATCCGCTCATTTCTGTTCGTTCCCGGCCACCGTGAGTCATGGATCGACAAGATCCCCGGCTATCACGCGGATGCCATCATCCTCGATCTGGAGGACAGTGTCCCCGAGGCGCACAAGGCCGCGGCACGCGATCTGGTGAAAGGTAAGATCGCCTTTCTCTTCGAACGAGGCGAGCGCGTTTACGTGCGGATCAACCGCGGCCCGTTCCTCTACAGCCTGGACGATCTGCTGGCCGTCGTCGTCCCGGGCCTGGAGGGCGTGGTTCTGCCGAAGCCGAATGGTCCCGAGGACATGCACCTCGCGGCGATGATGGTTTCCGAGGCCGAAAGCCGGAACGGTGTCGCCGCCGGGACGATTGGCCTGGCGCCGACGTTGGAGACCGCGCGGTCGCTGCAATACGCCCATGCGATCGCCTGCCACCCGCGCGTCACGGTGCTGGGTTGCGCGGCGGCGCGCAACGGCGACGTGGCGCGGTCGGTCGGCTTTCAGTGGACGCGGGAAGGGCTCGAGAGCCTTGCCTGGAAAACCTCGGCCGTCATCGCCGCGCGCGCCGAGGGCAAAATGCCGATGGCCGGGCTGTGGCAGGAAGTGCACGACCTTGACGGATTGCGCGCCGCCGCCGCCGCGCACCGCCGGCTGGGTTTCGTTGGCGAAATGGTGCTGCATCCGTCGAACGTCCCGGTGGTCAATGATGTTTACAGCCCAACGGCCGAGGAGGTCGCTTATTACCAAGGCATGATCGACGCGTTCGAAAACGCGCGGGCAGCGGGACGCGCCGCGTTGATCTACGACGGTGAGCACATCGATTATGCCCATGTGAAGACCGCCCGCGACATCGTCGAACAGGCCCGGACCCTGACCCGTGGAACCTGATTCCGGAGCCGGTGGATTGGAATCCGCGATGATCCACGAAACGCGGGACATATGCCGGGCGGCCGGAAGCCGTTGGCGAAGCGAACGCCAACGCGGACGGCGCCGGCATGAAATCGACGGAAACGACTGGCGGAACCCGCATGGCGGGTGGCCGGGTGGAGGAAGCACATGGCTCTGATAACGGACAAGGCGCGCGCGATGATCGGTGCGTCCGACCCTCCCATGCGGGTGGAGGTGACGCGGCGCGACATCGTCAAATACTCCGTCGCGACCGAGCAAACGCAGGAGAGGTTCCTGCGCGGCGACGAGGCACCGCCAATGTTCTTGTTCGGTGCGCTGCGCGCGGTGGTGCCGATCGCGGCTCTCGGGCCGGACGGTATCGCCAGCGCCTCGCTGACACCCGAGTTGCCGTTGAAACGTGTCATGGCCGGGGGGACGAAGACCCGTTATCACCGGCCGGTGCGGCCTGGCGACGTGCTTGTGGCGACCCGCACCCTGACTGACATGTACGAGAAACAGGGTGCCCAGGGCGGCCTGATATTTCTGGTTTACACGGTCGATGTGCGCACCGAGGCTGGCGAGATGATCGCCGTAGAGGTGCAAACCCGTATCGTTCGCTGAGGGGGCGTCATCATGCTGAAAATCCATGACCTGCGCGCCGGCGATGCCTTGCCGGAACGGCGGCACGCGCCGAGCAATGTTTCGCTGTTCCTGTACAATGCCGCGATCTGGAACGCGCATCGCATCCATTACGACGAAGCCTATGCGACCGGGGTCGAGAAGCATCCGGGCATCGTGGTGGATGGCCCGCTGCAAGGCGATTGGCTGACCCAGACCGTTCTGAACTGGATCGGCGACGGCGGGGAAATCGTGGAATTCGAATACTCCAACCGGCGCGCCTGCTATCTCGGCGAAACGCTGGTGTCGGGCGGAACCATCGAGGCTGTCAGGCCCGCCACCTCCGAGGTCGAGGTAACGTTGTTTGTAAAAAACGAACGCGGCGAGGTCACGGCACCCGGACGGGCCGTGGTCCGGTTGCGCGGCTGACGGGGCCACGGCCAGTCCGGGAACTGATCAACAAAAGGAAAGCGGAAAGACATGGAAACACAGGTTTCGCGAGCACCGGTTCAGGCCACGCCGGCGAACACGCCTGAATGGGACGCGATCATCATCGGCGCCGGCATTTCCGGCCTTTTCCAGCTGCACTGTCTGCGCGACCGCCTTGGCATGAATGTC
>CAYZKM010000264.1:0-6789 GCA_964478525.1 uncultured Bifidobacterium sp. | reverse complement strand
CTACCCACCCCCGGCCCCGAGTGGGCGGCCAAAGTCCCGTTCGTCTAGTGGCCTAGGACACCAGCCTTTCACGTTGGTAACACGGGTTCGAACCCCGTACGGGACGCCATTAAAATAATTAAGTTTTTTCGCGCATCACCGGAACGGTTTTTCCATTTTCCAATTCATTTTCCACTCGTGAATTGGCGTCTGTTCGCCGTGTGCGGCGGCTCTGTCCGACCACACCGCTTTTTGCGGCAGCTCTGCCGGTGACCCCGGAATATCTGCGCCGGTTCGCCCCATCCCTCACACCAGTCAGGATCGGCGCATAGCGCGCGTCCAACTGCTCCTGCGCCTCCCGGGCGAGCGCATAGTTGTCGACGCCGTCCAGGTAGACCTCCAGGTTCCGGTCAGTGTCGTGGCCGGTCAGGGCCCGCAGACGTCGATTCTCCACGCCCTGCATCTTCAGCGCGGTGACCCCGGTCTTGCGTAGGCCATGCAGGGTGTAGCGGTCGATCTGCAGGCGGGCACGCATCGAAAGCAGGGTCTCCTCCGCGTTGACGACCGTCCACGGCCGACCTCGCGGCGTAACCAACAGGCGCTCATGGTGCCGACCGGCCATCTCGTCGAGGACGATCGCGAGCTGGGGTGGAACGTGCAGCACCAGGCGTTTCTCGACCTTCTCCTGTGCGAACAAGTCCGTGAAGCCGAGGGTCCGAGTGGCCGCGTCATATTGCGCGGAGGTGAACTTTACCACGTCGCCGATTCGCTGACCGGTGAGCAGCAATGTGATCAACAGGGCTCGGAACTCCGGTGTGGCCGCCGTCAGCACCAGAGTAAGGACCTCATCCGGCCATCGCCTATTCTGCGCCGAACGGGGTGGGGATATCCGACCGACCTCGATCCACGGATTGATCGGCAGCAGCTCCGGATTCAGCCGGCGGTATCGTCCGGTGACCTCCTTCATCCGCGATCGGACAGCATTCCAGCGGTGCGGCCTGGTCGCCAGGCGGTCGCGCAGCTGCTCGATCCACGGGATATCAATGTCCGCCATCAGCACGTTACCGGCATGATCCCGAACCCAGTCCAGGTAGTGTCGGTATTGGCGCTTGCTGGCGGGGTCCAGGATCTGAAAATCGGCGCTGCCAAGGTAGTCGGTGATCGCCCGCCCGACCGTATGCCGTGCCCACGGCGACACCGGCTGCTCAAACCGGGCATGAGCCGCGTCATAATCAGAGAGGAATGCCGCGCTTCCTTCGGGGCCGGTGAGCGGAAGCCGCCGCCCCTCCCGCTGGTAATAGAGGTAGAGGCTGCCGGCCGACCGGACCGCCTTTACGTACTTCAGGTGTGGTGACTTCGGTGGCGATGGCATCAAGGGCTTCCTGGGCGAGCCGGCGGGAAGCCTGCCGGCGGGCAGAAATGTGATCAAGGCCGAACAGCTCGGACAGCCTCGCCCGCACCTCGTCCAGGTGCCACCGCTCGTGTCCGGCGATCAGCCGCGGCGCTGGCAATACTCCGATCTGCACGGCCCTCCGGGTAGCCGCCAGGGACATGCTGGCCAGTCCCGCGAGCGACCGTTCGTCCAGCAGCAGTGGCCACTCGGGCAGCTCTGCAAGGGGCGGACGGCGACCGGCGGTGGGACGATCAGCGGTCACTCGTGGCCCTGATTGGCGCCTCAGCCCCGGGCATTTCCCTCCACTCGCGACCGTCGAGCATCGCGCCGGCGACTTTCTTGCCGACATAGGCCATTTGGGCGCTCCCTATAGGATAGCGATACAGGTCGCCCGGGAGGGGCTCACCCTGTGCACCGATATGCGTAACAAAGGGAAAGGGCCGACGGTGCATATGATCCGCCGCCGGCGCCCACCCGCCCCACTGCTTGAAGAAGAACGGAACACCGGCGCCCTGGCATTGATCCCGCAGCGATCGCGCCCAGTCCGGGTGCATCGGCCGCGCCCCGGGACCGCTCTCGCCGCCGCAAATGACCCAATCGATGCGGGCGTTGATGCCTGCCGCCGCGGTGCCCCCGCATACAGGACATAGCGGCACAACGAAATTGGTGTCAGGCGGCTGCAAATAGCGGATCGATTCAATCGCCATATTTCGGCAATCGTGATCTCCGCTATCACAGATGATCCTGGTGTCGTTTAGCCAGTTTCTCAGCGAAGCCGGGCCCAGCATCGGTTCAAACGACACAAAGCGCGTCCTTGCCGGCGTCGACAACAAGGACGGGATTCGCTCATCCGCCCGCGCCTGATCCTCGACAGAAACACCGAGCCACACATTCCGCGGTGGCCATACATTCGGTTCCAGCCGGGCAGAATTGTACGCAACATACGCGCGGCGATCGGCCATATAGGCGGCCATCCGTGCTGACCGCTTCGTCAGTACCTGAAAGGTATGGTGGCCGGCGGCGCCCATCTGGCGCATTACGCGATCGATCCATTCGTCGGGCACGCGCTCATGGAACAGATCGCCATGCGCGCAGACAAAGATGCGCCGTGGTCGCGCCCACGATGCGGGCCGGCCAAGCCACGCGGTATTGAGCCGCACGTCACCTGTCCATACAGGCCCAGCCTTAGTGTCGATCGTCAACCCGGTCCGGCTTGGGTGATTTCGTAGCCTGGTGCCGGCCAGCTTCATGGCATAACAGTTGGTGCAACCAGGACTGATCACGCTGCAGCCAGTGATCGGGTTCCACGTCGCGTCGGTCCACTCAATGGTGCTGTTCTCAGCCATCGGCGCTCTCCGGCTGCGCAATGATGTGCCGCACCACACCAGTCGGCAGCGTGACATCGAAAGGAGGCGGGCCGAGACCTGCAAGCTCCATCGGCACCTTTTGGAAGCGCGATGAACTGATCGCCCAACATGAAACCCCAGGGCGATCCACGCTGGCCGGCGGCCGCTCGGCGCCATCATCTGGCATTGTCGGTTTCCCCCGCCGCCATCCCGCGCAACCGTACGATCTCGCCGATCGGTATCGTGATCACCGTCGGTGCCATCGCAACGATCCCGTCACGCACCTGCCGCGCAGTCACCTCCACCGGCCCGCCGTGCGTCACGGCCACCATCTCCGCAA
Source organism: uncultured Bifidobacterium sp. (assembly GCA_964478525.1). Classification (GTDB taxonomy): domain Bacteria; phylum Pseudomonadota; class Alphaproteobacteria; order Acetobacterales; family Acetobacteraceae; genus Rhodopila. The sequence continues at coordinate 3,731 of CAYZKM010000264.1, read as the reverse complement.
CCCATTCGGCACCGCCGCGTCGAAACCTCTCACCAGGCAGCAGATGTTCAGCGGGGACCTCGCCCGCGACTACAGTAATCATTCCGGAATGCACTTCACCATCTGGTAGCCAGCCACGACCAGCATCACGAACGGCTCAGTCTCCACCAACCCAATCCGCTCCCGCAGCAACGACAGCCGCACCAGGCCAGGGCCAGGTCGCTCCACGCACGACACCCGCCAAACCGTACCCAGGAAACGCAGACGGTCGCCGCCCGCGAAGTCCTGAGCCATCGTGGGCTGGGTCCGCGCGGTGTCGCACATCACGGCGCGACCTCTCGACCGCTCAGGTCGGGCCTGATCTCAACACCATGCCGCGCCGCAAACAGTTCGATTGCGCGCGTCAGGAATTCTTCGGCCGCTTGCGGTGGCGGCAGCGGCGTCGGCACATAGTCGTCGCTCAACGTGTGTGATGGGGCCGGCAGGTTCCATGCCCGCACCGGCAGTTCCATCAACGCCTGCTGCTCGATGATCAGCGCCTGGAGATCGGCGGCGTGAATCGCGTCTGCCTGCTCGGCGGACAGGCTCTCCGGCAGGGCCATGCTCTGTCGGATCACAGCATCGATCCCTTCGGTGATGTTGGCGATCGGATCAGGTGCCGTCGTCAGGCTCAGGCGGATCGCCTCCTTCATCGGCCGCGTAACGTCGCCTGTATAGGCCTCGGCCGCATCATGCAGCAGCGCCAGCAGCCGCAGTTCCGGCCCGGCATCCATCGGCAGCAGCATCTCGACCAACAGCGAGTGCTGCGCCACGTTCCAGGGCAGGGCTCCCAGCGTGTGGCCATTGAACCGCGCTAGGCGCGCCAAGCTGTGTGCGATGTCCGATAGCCGCACCTGATCCGCCCGCGGTTTCAGCAGGTCGAACGGTTGTCCGGATGCCACCTGCATCCATGGAGTGACCGGGCTCATGCGCTGTCCCCTTTCGGTCGCGGTCCCGGCCGGCCGAATACCGCCGCATCCGGTCGCCAGTCCGGCGCCCGCCCTATCAGCGCCTCCCGCAACGCCGAGGTCTTCGCCCCTGCCTTCACACCATGTTTCGCGGCGATCACGCGCAGGATCGGGACGGGCACCTCGGCCAGGAATTCGGCCGTGTCGAACCGGGGCAGACAGCCCTCGGCGCCGATCGCCGCACCGATCCATTCGGCCGCATCGCCGCTGCCCTGGCGGTAGCCACCGGACGGACTGTCGATCTCCAGGATGCGCGCCAGCGCGATCGCGAAGAACGCGCGGACCACCTTGCCCGGCCAGTGCTCGATCACGCCGCCCGGCGGCACGACCTGTGCCACCAGGTGCTCGGGCCGGAGCGACGACGGATAGACGTCGATGTTGCGCGCCATCAGCGCAATCAGGCCGATCGCGAGCAACGCATCCGGATCGTCACCCTCCGCCGCGAACTCAACCAGGCGCTTGCGCAGCGCCTCGGTCTTCACCTTGGCGATGATCGCCAGCGCCGCTTTCGTGACGCGCGGGCCGGCGACCATGGCAGGCTCCGGCAGATCGCCAGCGTCGTCAGGTAGGGTGACGGCCGGCCCGTCGTCGTCGGAGTCAGCCGACGTCTGAACCGGTGTCGGCATAGCCGCGAGACGCTGCCTCTCCTTGGCCGCAGCCTTCTTCTTCTCATCCTTCTCAGCCGCCAGGTCGACGCACAGCGCCTCCGCGATACGCCCGTCTGGCATGACCGCGGTGAATACGACCTCGGTCCGCCTGGGCTTTTGGTCCAGACGGAGGCTCACCAGCCGATGGCCTGTCGGTATGGCGGGCTGGTTGCGGCGGGTGTCGGGCTCGACGATCTCGACGCGGCGCTTCGCCGCCCGCTGCGTCTGCACTCTCTCCGCCAGCGCGGTCCTCTGCAGCGTCAGGAACTTGTCGACCTGGTCGGTGGTGATGGCGTCGTCGTCACCCGGCTGGGCGAAGATATCCTCGGCGAAGATCTTCGCATGCGCCTTCGCATCGAAGATGGCCCGACTGATCGGGATGCGTTCAACGCGGCACCGCATCGCCACCTTGGACCACTCCACACCTGGCTTGCCGCCCCAGTTGAAGGTTGCCCCCTTCGCAGCGATCGCCTGGGTCTTCGCCGGCGCGTTCGCGATGATGCGCAGGTCCGCGGGCTTCGGCATTTCGATTTCGACCAACTTCAGTACGTCGGGGTGCAGCCGGCCGAGGCGCTCCATCCGTCGGGCATCGCGATCGTCCAGGCCGAGTTCCTCGGCGGCCTCGGCGACGGTGAAACCGTTCTTCACCAACTCCGCCACAGCGCACCATTGGTCGACCGCGTGCGGCTCGGCGCGCACCATGTTCTCGGCCTTGTTGATGGCCGCCAGCTGGGCGTCGGTCCATCGCGCGATATGGGCCGGCACCTGGTGCAGGCCGGCCTCGGTGGCGCACAGCACCCGCCGGCGGCCGAAGGCGAGCTCGTATCGCTTGCCGTCGCGCGGTGTCTCCAGCGGGCGCAGGCCGACCGGCTGCAGGATGCCCTGCCGCATGATGGACAAGGTCAGAGCCAGGTTCTTGCCCTTGCTGACGGTGACCCTGCGCATATCCGCGCCGCTGGTGTCGATTTCGGCGATATCGACGATAGTATAGATGTGGCCCGTGACATCGGGGGCGCTGGCGATCGCGTCCATCATCGCCCCCGCCACGCTGTTGACGACACGACCGTGATCGGTTCCGCCGTCGGCCAGGACAGCAGTGCGCCCCAAGCGGCTGCCGCGGCCACTGTCAGGATGATTGTCATACGCGCTCGCCGGCGGCGGACACTGCGTGGGGCACGTAGCGGCACGCGGTAGCAGTTGATGACGCCGAGGCCTTTCATGGGGGTCATCATTCTGTTTCCCCCTCTGCTGCCGGGATGCGCCCCTGGGTCGCTTCGAGCGCCGCCAAGGCATCAACCAGCGCCGCCGCCATGACCGTGTCGCGTTCCGATGCCGAGATGTCGGCGACGGCGGCGGCCAGCAGGGATACCGCCATCAGCGCATGCGCCAGCCACGTCGTCTCGTGATACGCATGCCTCACGACCGCACCGCCATCCTCGTCGCGCGTGACGCATATCAGGACGGACGCCGTGTCGGGCGGCAGGCCTGCTCGCGCCAGCAGTTCAGGCAGAGCGGCGGAGATCGCGGTTTGGACCGACTGGCTCATAGATTCACTCCGGGGCCGGCGATCCAGCGCCACAGCAGGGCGCCGATCGCGAGTTGAATGATGACGGCGATCGCAGTGATCAGGATCAGGGGCCACAGCCGGCGGCGTGGCGCGTCGTCGCGAACCGAGGATCGCGGTAGATCGTCGAACATCAGCGGGCGCTCCCGCGTGCGGGTCGCGCGCCGATCGCGCTTGACTCCACCCCTACGGGAGACCGAGAGTCCGCCGCCTCAACGAAAAGGTCGACCGGCTGCGGGATGACATGCAGGACGTGAAGCGCCGATTGACATCCGTAGAGGGTCAGATCGCCCTGCTGCACGGTGATTTTGCCGGCCTGTCGATGCGTATGGACCGCGTCGAAGCCCGTCTCGATCGTATCGAACGGCGGCTGGACCTGGCGGAGATGCCCCAGGGCTGATCGCCGGCGACATTGCCAGACTCGGGCGAGTTGGCTCAGCGTCGTCCGCGCAAGCAACGAATAGGCGACGCCATGTCCGAACAGCCCACCGAGCCCGTGAAGACCGCCCTGATCCAGGCGGCAACTTCACTGAC
>CAYZKM010000263.1:0-6795 GCA_964478525.1 uncultured Bifidobacterium sp. | reverse complement strand
TCGTCACTCTTGCAGCAACCATCTTGTGGTTACGGTAGGTGTCCACAGAGCCTAGAGCATGATCCCGCTGAGCGGAACCGTGGCAGCGGGTGAATCATGCGCTCAAACAATGAGCTAGCGCGCGCTGACCGGTTACGGTCAGCCGGAAAGCGCGCTAGCCCTGGCTACAGGAACTCGGCCGCCATCAGCCCCGCCGCCATCAGCGCGGCCACCGGCGGTGCCCAGCGCGGCGCGGTGAAGACCGCCTCCGCCGCCGGCGGGTGGGTGCGATGCACCCGCCATAGCGACAGATCGACCAGCACGAAGACGCCCAGCGTGATCAGGTTGGCCAGCACCAGCAGGTGCTCGAACGGCACCGCCAGGGCGGTGACCAGGATGATCGCGCTCGCGGCCAGGGTTGCCGGCACCGGCGTGCCCGCGCGCGGGTGCACCCTCGCCAGCCGCGCCGGCAACTGCCCACGCCGAGCCATTCCGTAGAACAGGCGGGCCAGCATGACGATCTGCACCAGCACGCCGTTGGCCACGGCCATCCCGCCGACCGCGGCGAACGCCGTCGCACCCCCCGCCGGAAACAGTGCCAGCAAGGGATGCCGCCCGGCCGTATCGCTCAGGACGACCGCCGTCACGACGGCCAGGTACAGCACCAGGCTCGCCGCCACCGCGCCCAGGATGCCCAGCGGCATCGTCCGGCGCGGCTGCTTCACCTCCTCGGCCAGGTTGGCCAGGGTCTCGAAGCCCAGAAAGGCGAAGAACGCCAGGAACGCGCCCGACAGCACGCCCGCCCAGGCGGCGGGATCGGCCGGGACCATACCGTCCAGGTGATAGGACGGCGCGGTGGCCAGCCCGACGATGGTGGCGACGACCAGCCCCGCGATCTCGATCGCCCCCATCGCCGCCGCCAGCCCGACGCTGGTCTGCACGCCGGCCGCAGCCACGCCGCAGAAGCCCAGGATCACCCCGGCGGTCAGTACCGGCTCGGGCAGCGCCACCAGCACGACCAGATACTGCGCCGTCCCCCGCGCGATCGACGCCGCGGCCACCGCCACCGCGACAGTCATCGTCAGCCCGGTCAGCCGCGACAGCCATTCCCGCCCGAAGCCATGGCGGACATAGGACACGCAGCCCGCCGCCTCGGGGAAGCGGCTGCCCAGCTCGGCGTAGCACAGCCCGGTCATCGCCGCCGCCAGGCCGGCCAGCAGGAAACTGACCGGAGCGGCCGGGCCGGCGCGCCCGATCACCGCGCCGATCGCGACATAGATCCCGGCCCCGACGATCACGCCCAGCCCGTACAGGATCAGCGGCCCCAGCGTCAGAACGCGGCGCAGGGCAGGCGCGGGGGCAGCATCGGTCAAGGCAGGCGCACCAGCCGCTCTGCCAGCAGATCGAAGAACCCGTCGGTATCGAGCGTTTCCAGCACCGCCCCGTTATGCGCCCGCCCCAGCCGGTCCCAGCGGTCGATCACGGTGCGTCCGCGCCCAGGTCCGGGGCCCAGGTCCATCTCGATGAAGCAGGGCCGGCGCGTGAACAGGTCCGGGCGCACCAGCCAGGCGATGGCGCAGGGGTCGTGCAGCGCCGCGCCCTTGTGGTCGAAGCGGCGCGACAGCGGCACGCCGTCCTGGATGTCGCACAGGGTTCGCAGGCACCGTCCGGTCCCCGCGGCGCGCAGCGCGGCCAGGCGCGCCGGCGTGGCCAGGGCCTGCGCCGTCAGTTCCAGCGTCACGAATTCGACCGTGCGGCCGCAGGCCAGCAGCACCGCCAGGGCCTCGGGGTCGTTCCAGGTGTTGAATTCGGCGGCGGGGGTGATGTTGCCCTCGGCCCAGGCGCCCGACATCAGCACGATGCGCGCCACCTTCCCCACCAGCGCCGGTTCGGCGATCAGCGCCAGGGCCAGGTTGGTGGCGGGGCCGATCCCCACCAGCACCACGGGCTCGCCGGCGTGGCGCAGAATGCGGCGGATCGCATCGACGGCCAGCTCGGCCTGCGCCGCCCCGCCCGCCGGCAGGCCGACCCCGCCCAGCCCATCGGCGCCGTGCACCCGTTCCTCGCTGACGAAGGCGCCCAGCAGCGGGCGGTCGGCGCCGGGGAAGACAGGCACGGCGGACCCGGCCAGCGCCATCAGCGACAGCGCGTTCGCCAGCGTCCGGTCCAGCCCGACATTGCCGCCGGCGACCGTCACGGCCAGCAGCTCGATCTCCGGCGAGGCCAGCGCCAGCATCAGGGCGAACGCGTCGTCGGTGCCGGGATCGCAATCCAGGATCACAGGGATAGGCATGGCACGCTTCCTTGCGGGGGCGCGGCCAGGGTGGCAGCTTGGCCGGCCATGTCCAGCGCCGATCCCATCCCGCGCATCACCGTGCCCGGTCAGCGCACAGGCCTCGCGCCGGCCGACCCGGCCCGGGTGCGCGCCCTGAAGCGGCACCTGGTCGAATCGATCCGCGACCTGGTGGCCGCCCGCCGCCCCGACCGCCTGGTGCAGAAGCGCGCGCCCGAGCCCACCGGCTTCGCCGCCCGGGTCGTTGCCGCCGGGTGCGGGCATTGCCGCGGGTCCTGCTGCATGGCCGGCGGCACCCATGCCTTCATCGACGAACGGACCCTGGCACGGGTGCGCCAGGAGAATCCCGCCCTGTCCGCCCGGGCGGCGATCCGCGCCTATGTCGATGCCATCCCGCCGCGCGCCGTCCGCGGCTCGTGCCTGTTCCATGGCCCGTCCGGCTGCACCCTGCCCCGCGCGCTGCGGGCCGAGCTGTGCAATGCCTATTATTGCGACGGGCTGGGCGAGTTCCTGAAGGGGCCGGCGGACCGGGCCGACGCGGTCCGGATCGCCACGCAGGACGGCGACGAAACGGTCGTGCGCCGGGGCTGATCAGGCGCCGGTCTCGTCCATCACCCGGTTCCGCCCTTCCTGCTTGGCGCGGTACAGCAGCTTGTCGGTCCGGTCCACCAGCTCCCCCACCGGTTCGCCCATCCGATACCGCCCCACCCCGATCGAGCACGTCACCACGCCCAGCCGCTGGCCGGTGTTGCGGTTCATGATCGGGCGCTTCTCCAGCACGCCGCGCACCTGCTCGGCCACGGCCTTGCCGAACGCGAGCGAGGCGCCGGGCAGGATGATGGCGAATTCCTCCCCGCCATAGCGCGCGGCCAGGTCGCCCTGCTTCACATGCTCGCTCAGGACCCCGGCGACCAGGCGCAGGACGTTGTCGCCCAGCTGATGGCCATAGCTGTCGTTGAAGCGCTTGAAATGATCGATATCCAGCAACAGCAGCACCAGCTCGGTCCGGTCGGACGCCGCCTGCATCGCCGCCCGCCGCAGCATCGAATCGAACGACCGCCGGTTCGCCAGCCCGGTCAGCGCATCCCGCGTCGCTTCCTGTTCGGCCAGCACCAGGCGCTGCTTCAGATCGGCGATCCGCCGCACCGAGGCGGAAAACAGGTGCTCCATCGCCTGCAGCCGCTCCCCGGCCTGCACCGAGGCATCCCCCAGCGTCGCCGCCGCGCGGCGCAGATCGTCGCGTGAGGGCTCGGCCCGGATGGCGGTGGACCAGTTGCCCAGCGCCTGGCCCAGCGTGCTGACCATCGCCCGTTCGGCGGACACACGGGTCGCCATCTCGGTGGCGATGTCGGTCAGTTCCGAGGATCCCTCGCGCATCACCTCCATGTCGGTCCCGACCCCGACAAACTCGCGATACAGCTCGTTCAGCTGCGCATCCGTGATGGGCTGCCCCGCGCGCAGCAGGGTGGTCAGCCGCTGCGCCAGCGCCGGCTTGTCGCCGCTGCAGAAGGCGAACCACAGCTCGTAGTGGCGCGGTGCCGGGCTGATGCCCAGCGATCGCATCTGCTCCCAGGTCCGTTCTGCGATAGCGCTGATGTCGCCGCGTTGTGTCATCGATGCTCCAGACGTTGCCTCGCCGGACGGGCGATACCACATCATCGTGATAGAAACGTCATGAGACAATCAGTAACGTGGGATTCGGTGCAATTTGGTTACGAATGTACTCAATCCGACGGCCCGCCCCGGCGCGTCACGGTACGCGCGCACGCTCCCGCAGGTCGAATTTCTGGATCTTGCCGGTCGATGTCTTGGGCAGCGGACCGAAGGTGACGTGGCGCGGCGCCTTGTAGTGCGCCAGGTGGTTGCGGCACCAGGCGATGATGTCGCGGTCGGTCACCGCGGGCGCGCCTGGCTTCAGCGTGACGAAGGCATGCGGCGTCTCCCCCCATTTCTCGTCGGGGCAGGCCACCACGGCGGCTTCCATCACCGCGGGGTGCTTGTACAGAACCTCCTCGACCTCCAGCGAGGAGATGTTCTCCCCGCCCGAGATGATGATGTCCTTGGACCGGTCCTTGATCTCGACATAGCCGTCGGGATGCATCACGGCGAGGTCGCCCGAGTGGAACCAGCCGCCGGCGAAGGCCTCGGCGGTCGCCGTCGGGTTCTTCAGATAGCCTTTCATCACCGTGTTGCCGCGCATCATCAATTCGCCCATCGAGGTGCCGTCGGCGGGCATCGGCTGCATGGTGGCGGGGTTCATCACCACCGCCTCCTCGATCATCGGCATGGTCACGCCCTGGCGCGCCATGAAGGCGGATTTCCGCTCGATCGGCATCTCGTCCAGGCCGGGCTGCCACAGGCAGACGGTCGACGGGCCGTAGGTCTCGGTCAGCCCATACAAATGTGTGACAGCGAAGCCCATCGCCTCCATCCCCGCGATCACGGTCGAGGGTGGCGCGGCCCCGCCGGTGGCGATGTTCACGGTCTGCGGGAAGGCACGCCGCGCCTCCTGCGGGGCATGGATCAGCATCGACAGCACCACCGGGGCGCCGCACATATGGGTGACGCCATGATCGGCGATGGCGGCGAAGACCGGCGCCGGCTCGACCCGGCGCAGGCAGACATGGGTGCCGCCGGCCAGCGTGACGGCCCAGGTATAGGTCCAGCCATTGCAGTGGAACATCGGCAGCGTCCACAGATAGACGCTGTGCGGCGACAGGCCGAAGGTCAGCGCGTTGGCGCAGGCGTTCAGATAGGCGCCGCGATGATGCGCCACCACGCCCTTGGGGTTGCCGGTGGTGCCGGACGTGTAGTTCAGCGCAATGGCCTGCCATTCATCGTCGGGCAGGCGCACCGGATGCGCCGGGTCGCCCGCGGCGATGAACGCGTCATATGTGACCGTGCCCACGCGTGCGCCGGGCGGGGCCAGCGGATCGTCGATATCCACCACCAGCGGCTTGCGCTCGGCCAGCGCCAGTGCCGCGCCCATCACGGCCGAGAATTCCCGGTCGACCAGCACGACCCTGGCCTCGGAATGGTCCAGGATGAAGCCGATCGCCGCCGCGTCCAGGCGGATGTTGATCGAGCACAGCACCGCCCCCAGCATCGGCACCGCGTAATGCGCGTCCAGCATCTCGGGCGTGTTGGGCGCCATGATCGCGACCGTCTCGCCCTTCCCGACGCCGGCGGCGGCCAGTGCCGAGGCAAGCCGGCGGGCGCGTTCGAGGCACTGCGTATAGGTATACCGCCGCTCGCCATGGATCACCGCGACGCGCGGGCCATAGATGCGGGCGGCGCGGGTCAGGAAGGAAACCGGCGACAGCGGCACATGGTTGGCGGCCGAGCGGTCGAGGTCCTGGTCGAAAATGGACAAGGGCGTTCCCTTTCTTGCACGTGCGATACCCATCGCCTAGCGTACGACATCATTCGAAACCAATCCAACCGAGGGACGTCATGGCTGAATTTCTGAAAGTGACCGTGCAGGACTATATTGCCACGGTCGTGATGGACCGTCCCCCGGTGAACGCCCAGCACACCCCGTTCCGCGAGGAAATCACCGCCGCGTTCGATTCCTTCACCGATCGGGCCGATGTGCGCGTGGTGGTGCTGACCGGCACCGGGCGGATGTTCTCGGCGGGTGCCGACATGAAGACCCGCCCGTCCTCGGGCGAACCGGGCGAGTACTGGTCGTTCAACCGCTATGGGCGGGAGATGTTCAACGCGATCCATGAATGCGCCAAACCCGTCATCGGCGCGGTGAACGGCCCGGCGCTTGGCGCGGGATTCGGCCTGGTGGCCGCGTGCGACATCATCCTGGCGTCCGAGAACGCGGTGTTCGGCATGCCCGAGATCGATATCGGGCTGATGGGCGGTGCCGCCATGCTGCAGCAATTCTTCGGCCGTTCGCGCGCCAGGCGCATGTTCTATACCGGCTGGCGCGTCCCGGCGGCGGAGCTGTACCGCACCGGCGTGATCGAATGCTGCGTCCCGCTGGAGGAATTGATGCCCGAGGCGATGAAGATCGCCACCGAGATCGCATCGAAAAGCCCGCTCGCGATGAACTATGCCAAGCTGTCGATGAACACGACCATGCACATGCCGCCGCGCGACGGCTACCGGTTCGAGCAGGGGCTGACGGTGGCGCTGTCGAAGTCGGAAGACGCGGCGGAAGCCAAGGCGGCCTTCTTCGAAAAGCGCAAGCCGGAGTGGAAGGGACGGTAGCCATGCGTCGCACTGGTATCGCCGCGCTGGCCCTGGCGATCGGCCTGGCCGGTGGCGCGCAGGCGGCCGATGTGAAGCTGGGCATCCGTTCGGATGCCAGCTCGATCGACCCGCATTATCACGTCTATTCGCCGAACACCGCCGCCTATCGCCATGTGTTCGACACGCTGGTGCAGGCGGATGCCCGCACCCGGCTGCGCCCGGGCCTCGCGCTGTCGTGGACCCCGGTCACCGAGGAGGTGTGGGAGTTCAAGCTGCGCCCGAACGTGAAGTTCCACGACGGCACGCCGTTCACCGCCGAC
>CAYZKM010000262.1:0-6799 GCA_964478525.1 uncultured Bifidobacterium sp. | reverse complement strand
ATCGCGTATCGGTGCTGGGCCGGGCCGAGCGGCTGGACATCATGGGCGCGTCCTTCGTCAACGCCGTGGCCGGCAACCTGCTGGACTATGACGACACCCATCTGCGCACCGTGATCCACCCGACCGCGCCGGTCGCGCCGGCCGCGCTCGCCCTGGCCGAGTCGCGCGGGCTGTCCGGCATGCAGGTGCTGCACGCGTTCATCCTGGGCGCCGAGGTGGAGTGCCGTATCGGCAACGCCGTCTCCCCCGGTCATTACGCGCGCGGGTGGCACATCACATCGACCTGTGGCGTGTTCGGATCGGCCGCCGCCGCCGCCAGGCTGCTGGGCCTGGATGCCGAGCAGACCTGGCACGCGCTGGGCATCGCCGCGAGCCAGTCGGCGGGCATCGTGGAGAATCTGCCGAGTGCGGCGAAGAATGTGAGTGTGGGGAACGCGGCGCGGAATGGGATCTTTGCCGCGCTGCTGGCGCAGCAAGGCTACACCGCCGCGCCTGCCGCGATCGAGGGCACGCTGGGCTGGGCGCGCGCGATGGGCGACGCCCCGGCGGTGGCCGACATCCTGGAAGGCCTTGGTGACGACTGGGAGATTCAGAAGAACACCTACAAGCCGTACCCGTGCGGGATCGTGATGCACGCGGTGATCGACGCCTGCCTGACGCTGCGGCGGGACCACGGGCTGACGGCCGATCAGATCGACACCGTGACGGTGTCGGGCGATCAGCTGCTGCTGGATCGCGGGGATCGTCTGGTTACCAACGATCGCGACTCACGCGTCAGCATCCATCACTGCTCGGCAGTGGCATTCATGTTCGGGGCAGCGGGATTGCGAGAGTTTTCGGATCCGGCGGTGCACGATCCGCGCGTGGCGGCATTCCGGGGACGGGTGTCGGCGGCGCTGAACACGGCCAGCCCGCGCGGAGCGGCAACGGCAACCGTGCGCACGCGCGACGGACGGCTGCTGGAGACGACCGTGCTGCACCCGGTCGGCAGCCTGGAACGGCCGTTGTCGGATTCGGATATCGAAGCCAAAACCCGTGACCTGGCCGAACAGGGCGGATTCGGCGGATCGATCGACGCAGTGATCGAGGCAGCATGGAGGATCGACGGAATGGCAACGATCGCGCCGCTGATGGCGGCGGCGGGGCGGCCCTGATGCCGGCGTCGCTGGACCAGGTGCTCGCCGCGCTGCCACGGGCCTATGCCGGACCTGGCGGCGCGGTCGCGGTACTGCGCGACGGGCAGGTGCTGGAACGGCATGCCTGGGGATTCGCCAATGCCGAACGGCGGATTCCGTTCACGCCGCGGACGCTGTTCCGCATGTGCTCGATCACCAAGCAGTTCACCTGCGCCACCCTGCTGGACGCCTTCCCGGACCCTTCCGTGCTGGACCCGGATGTCCGTGCTCGGCTGCCGCTGCTGCAGGACGCAGCACCTGGCGCGCTGCATCTGGCGCACAACCAATCGGGGCTGCGGGATTACTGGGCGGTGGCGATGCTGCTGGGATCGCCGGTCGAGGCGCCGTTCGGCGACCGGGAAGCGGCGCTGCTGATCGGCGCGACGAAGCGGCTGCATTTCGCGCCGGGCACACGGTTTTCCTATGTGAACCAGAACTTCCGCATTCTGTCCGACATCGTGCAGGACCGCACGGGACGCGGGTTCGCGGAATTGCTGCGCACCCGGATTTTCGACCGCGTTGGCATGGCAAGCGCGATCCTGGCCGCCGATACGCGCGCCATGCCGGACGGGACCGAGGGGTATGAAGGCTCGCAGGCAGGCGGATTCCGCGCGGCCGAGAACCGGATCCTGTGGACCGGCGACGCCGGGTTGGGCGCATCCCTGGACGACATGATTGCGTGGGAACGGTATATCGACGCGACTCGTGATGATCCGGACAGCCTGTATCGACGTCTGTCGGCGCCGGTGACCTTTGCGGACGGCCGGCCAGCGGCATACGGTTTCGGATTGGGTCGGTCGACCGAGTTCGGCCATCCGCTGACCGGGCATGGCGGGGCGCTGCGCGGCTGGCGGAGCCACCGGCTGTACGTGCCGAGCGCGCGGGTTTCCGTGGTTGTGATGTTCAACCATCTGTCGAATACCGCCGCGGCGGCGATGGATGTGCTGGCTGCCGCGCTGGGACAAGACCGGCTCGCCGCCGATCCAACCCTGCCCGCACCGGCCTGGCTGGGCACCTACCAGGAGCCGGAGACGGGTCTGTCGGTGCGTATCGACACCGCCGCGCCGGGACAGGTGCGGTTGCGGTTCGGTCACGCGGCCGAGGTGCTGGACCTGCGGGCCGATGGTTCGGCCGGCAGCACCACCCGGCTGCGGCCCGAGCCGGGTGGACTGCGCATGGAGCGTACGTCAGAGAACCTGACGAGCGTCTTGTGCCGTGTCGATACAACGAATGGCGGCAGTGTCGCGGGACGGTATCGCTGTGCCGAACTGGATGCGGAACTGACGGTGGAGGAAGCGGGCGACGTGCCGTATGGCGCGTTCTCGGGCGCGCTGGGACAGGGACGGATGGAATTGCTGGACCCGGTGGCGCGCGACATCTGGGCGCTGCCGTGCCCGCGCGCGCTGGACCACACCCCACCTGGCGATTGGACACTGGCGTTTCGGCGCGATGCGTCGGGGCGGGCGGTGGGGGCGACCGTCGGCTGCTGGTTGGCGCGTGGGTTGGTGTATGAGCGGGTGCAGTAGGCTACGCCGTCTTCACCGATTTCCGTTCCACCATCCCCGCGATATCCGCCGCGCTGTAACCCAGTTCGCGCAGGACCGCCGCCGTGTGTTCCCCAAGCCGAGGCACATGGCCGCGGATGTTTGCCGGCGTCGCGGCAAAGCGGGTCGAGGGGCGGGCGACACGGATGGCCCCTTCGGTCGGGTGTTCCACGACGGGGAACATGCCGACCTCCTTCAGATGCGGCTGCTCCGTCACCTCGGTCATTTTGGTGAAAACCGTGTGTGGCACATCGATCTTCAGCAGCAGCTCGATCCATTCGGCATTGGTGCGGGTCAGCGCGATCTCACGCATTTTCGCGTAGACGACATCGATGTTCTGGTTGCGCCGGACGGGGTCGGTGACATGCAACTGTTCGATCAGTTCCGGCTGCCCGACGGTTTCGAAGAACGCGCACCAATTGGCGGTGGAGTAGGGCAGCATGGTCATCCACCCATCCTTGGTACGGGCCGGCTGGCGTTCCCGCATCCGTTTATAGCCGGGGCCGCCGATGCTGGGTTCGAAGGCCATCCCGCCCATCATCTCCACGCTGTTGAACGCGGTGATGGTTTCAAGCATCGGCACTTCCACCAGTTGCCCTTCCCCGCTTCGTTCCCGCTGATACAATGCCGCGCAGATGGCGGACACCAACGCCATGCCCGTCAGCTTGTCGGCGGCCAGGCTGGGAACGAATCTGGGTTCATCGTCGGACCCCATGGCCGAGGCGAAACCGCTCGCGGCCTGGATGATCTCGTCGAAGGCGGGGCGCGCGCGCCAGGGGCCGTCCTGTCCGAATCCGGTGGCGACGGCATAGACCAGGCGCGGGTTCATGGCCTTGCAGACATCGTATCCGAAGCCCAGGCGCGCCATGCCGGCGGGCCGGATATTGCTGACCAGGACATCGACCGTTGGAATCAGACGGCGCAGCACGTCCTTGCCGTCATCCGATTTCAGGTCGATGGCGATGCCGCGCTTGTTGCGGTTGATCTGCAGGAACACCGAGGCCATGCCGCGGTTACGGAACAGGCCCGAGGCGCGTGCCAGGTCGCCGGTCAGGGTTTCCACCTTGATGACATCGGCGCCCCAATCGCCCAGGGTCTGCGTGGCGAAGGGGCCGAGCACGACGGCGGTGAGGTCGAGAACGCGGATACCCTTCAGCGGGCCTGTCGCTTCGGTCATCGCCTATCTCCCGATTCCGGCCATGGCCAGAACGGCATCCGACAGCACGGTCATGCCCGCGGTCGCCCATTCCGGCGTGATGCTTTCGGCCTCGTTATGGCTGATGCCGCCATGGCATGGGCAGAACAGCATCACGGTGGGCACCTTGCGCGCCATGTAGACGGCATCGTGCCCGATGCCTGTCGGCATATCCTTGAACCGATAGCCCCGCGCCGTGGCCGCCACCCGCAGATGCTGCGCGAGTTCCGGCGCGAATTGCGTCAACGGCGCATGCCAGAAATCCACGATATCGATGGTCAGGCCTCGGGCAGCGGCCAACGCCGCGGCCTGTTCCTTGATCTGGCGGCCCATCCCGGCCAGGCAATCGGGATCGCCATGACGTGTGTCGATACTGAACCACACCTTGCCGGGCGCGACGTTGCGGCTGGACGGAAGCACCGTCACCACGCCGACCGTGCCGCGCCCGGGTTCTCCGGTGGCGGAGAGCGAGCCGAGGGCGATGTCCTCGACGGCCGAGATCAGCTTCGCCGCGCCCATCAACGCATCGCGCCGCCCGGCCATGATGCTGCCGCCATGTGCGTCCTCACCGGTGACGGTGACCTCGTACCAGCTCTGCGCCAAGGCATGTGTCACGACACCGAGATCAAGGCCTTCATTCTCAAGCTGCGGCCCCTGTTCGATATGCAGTTCGAAATAGGCGCCCAGCGACTGCAGTGCGGTCGGATCGGCGGCGCCCTGCCAGCCGATGCGCCGCAGTTCCTCACCGAAGACGGCGCCATCGGCGTCCTGCTTCGCCAGCACTTCGGATTCCGGAAAGATGCCCATCGCCGCGCCGCTGCCCATCATGGGCGGCGAGAAGCGGGCGCCTTCCTCGTTGGTCCAGTTGATCAGCACCAGCGGTGCCTCGGTCTCGGCGCCCGCCTCGTGCAGTGCGCGCATCAGCTCCAGCCCGGCCAGCACGCCCAGGATGCCGTCGAACTTCCCGCCGGTGGGCTGCGTGTCCAGATGACTGCCGATCGCGATGGGCTTGCGCGTGGGATCACGCCCGGGCCTGTGAAACACCATGTTGCCGACGCGGTCGACGCTGAGGGTCAGCCCCGCGGCCTCTCCCCAGCGCTGGAACAGCGCGCGTCCCTGCCCATCCAGATCGGTCAGTGTCTGGCGGTTGCAACCGCCCTTGGCGGTGCCGCCGATCTTCGCGATCTCCATCAGGCTGTCCCAAAGGCGGGCACCGCTGAGCGGGATGTTGGTGGTCATGACGCGCGCTCCTGCCGATTACGGATGCGGACCCCAGGGGGCCGCGGTCAGCAGCTTCACTTCCTGCGACATCACCAGCGGACGGAATTTCGACGCGAAGCCTTCCACGAAGTCCTTGTTTGCGAACACCGCCGCCCAGTGCGCCCGACGATCCGCATCGTCCTTGAATTTCCACAGATGCACCAGCTGGTTGATCATGCCGGTATCGGCCTGGAAATAGCCGACCAGGTTCGCGTCGTGGCCGCCCTTCTGCAGGGCGGGGAACCCCAGCTCCTGATACAGTTTCGTTGCCTCGGCCATCTTGCCGACATACAGCGTGTATGTGCGCATTTCATACAGAGCCATCACGCGTCTCCTTCCGTTGTTTCCTCGGCCCCCGACGGGGCTGCATCGCTTTTAGCGGGCACATGCGGTCACGGCCAGGGGGCGGTCACGGCCAGGGGGCGGTCACGGCCAGGGGGCGGTCAGAACGGGCGGCGGTCGATGGGCGCATAGGGTTGTTCCAGCCCGTCGACCGGAATGTTCCGCCCGTTGATCCAGTGTGCGCGAGGTGAGGCGGCAAAGACGATGACATCGGCGACTTCCTCGGCGGTGCCCAGCCGGCCCATTGGGAAGCCTTGGCGGACATAGTCTTCGTACTTGTCGGGGTTGCCGGTGCGATAGCGGTCCCAGCCGTTGCCGGGCACCAGGATCGATCCGGGTGAAACGGTATTGACCCGGATGCCATGGGGCACGAATTCCAGCGCCCAGCGTTCGGTGTCGAAGATCAGCGCCGCTTTCGCCGCGCCATACTGGCCCGACATCGCAAGCTGCGGCACCCAGCCGGAGATCGAGGCCACGTTGATCACCGCCGCCCCGGCGCGTCCGGTCATGTGCGGCACAGCCAGGCGCATCATGCGGACCGTCTGCACCAGGTTCACGTCCAGGATGTTGTGCCAGTCGTCATCGGTGCTGCCCTCGACGCGCGGCCCGCCACCGCCGCCGCCGACATTGTTCACCAGGATGTCGATGCCGCCGAACGCGGCGACCGTCGCGGCAATCACGGCGGCCGCGCCGTCCGGTTTCGTTACGTCTCCGGCAACGCTGGCGACCGCGGCACCGCCGGCGCGCAATGCGGCCTCGGCTGCGGTCAGGGCGTCGGACGACCGGGCCGACAGCATCACCCGGCAGCCCTCGGCCGCGAAACCGCGTGCGGCCGCCAGGCCGATGCCGCGGCTGGAACCGGTGACCAGCACGACCTTGTCCTTCAGACGCATGTCCATGAAGCCGACCCCCGGGCATTGTGTCGCGGCAGTTTCGCACACCGGTCGGTGGCGCGGAACCGGCCAGGGTGACAGGCAGGGGCGAACTGATATCCTTGCCGCCAATGCAGACACGCGGGAAGGAAGCCGAACCGATGACCCAGGGATTGATCCGTTCAAGGCAGGGGACCGCTGCGATGGCGCCCGAGGGCGCGTCGCGCTGGGAATCAGCCGCGCCGATCCGCTATCCCGATCCGGACATCATTGTCCTGGACCCGCGATTCCAGCATTTGATGCTGGGCCACGCCGCGATCGAGCGCGTCGCCACCGGCTTCCGCTTCACCGAGGGGCCGGCCTATTACGGGGACGGGCGCTATCTGCTGTTCTCCGACATTCCCAACGATG
>CAYZKM010000261.1:0-6826 GCA_964478525.1 uncultured Bifidobacterium sp. | reverse complement strand
ATCGGGTCGGTGACGCTGCTGCCCTGGCTGCAGACGGGGATCGACGGTGCCGGCTGGCGGCAGGGCGCCTGGACGCTGGGCCTGCTGGTGCTGCTGGTACTGGCGCCGCTGAACCTGCTGCTGCGCAAGCGGCCCGAGGACCTGGGCCTGCGCCCCGACGGCGACGCCGCCCCGCCGCCGAACGCGCCGGCGCCGGCGTCCAACATCGTCGATCCCGTCTGGGCCGCGACGGACTGGACCCTGGCGCGGGCGGTGCGCACGGCCCGGTTCTGGTGGATTGCGCTGGGCTATTTCTGCGGCCTGTACGTCTGGTACGCGGTACAGGTGCATCAGACGAAATACCTGGTCGAGATCGGTTTCAGCCTGCCCGCCGCCGCCTGGGCGCTGGGCTTCGTCAGCCTGGCCGGCATCCCCGGGCAGATCGCGCTGGGCCATGTGTCGGACCGGATCGGACGGGAATGGGTCTGGGCCATCAGCGCCCTGGGCTTCGCGCTGTGCTTCCTGCTGCTGCTGGCGCTGGACCAGGTGCCCAGCATGGTGCTGCTGTTCGCCATGGTGCTGGTGCAGGGCGTGCTGGGGTATGGGCTGACCGCGGTGATGGGCGCGATCGTGGCGGAGATCTTCCAGGGCCGGCATTTCGGCACGATCTTCGGCACGGTGATGCTGGCCGCGCTGGCCGGCGGCGCGGCCGGACCCTGGGTGACCGGCGCGCTGCACGACTCCCATGGCGACTATCACCTGGCGTTCTGGCTGGGCGTGGCCGTCAGCCTGGTGTCGGCCGGCGCGATCTGGCGCGCCGCGCCGCGCAAGGTGCGGGCGGTGGCCGGGCAGGTGCACCGGCTGCATCGGGCCTGATCCCGCCCTTAGCGCGCTTTCCGGCTGACCGTAACCGGTCAGCGCGCGCTATCTTATTGTCTGATCGCATGATTCACCCGCTGCCACGATTCCGCTCAGCGTGATCATGCTCAGGCTCGGCGCAGGCGCGCCACCGGCCTTCCGTCCTCGATCGTGACGCCGACCGCGAAGTCGTACCGGTCCACGTCCAGCGCGATCCGCAGGTCGCCCGGATGGGAATCCCGCCCCGCCGGGTCGCGGAATCGCCCTGCCTCGCCGCCGGCCAGGATCGCGCGGCGGACGGCCTCGGGGTCGCCGGGGCGGCCTTCCAGCAGGTTGCGCAGATGCAGGGCGCACAGCTCATCCTCGTCGGTGCGCGCCAGGCCGTTCTTGCCCATCGCGACCAGGCAGACGCGGTCCGCCCGGTCGGCCGCCAGCGCCCGCGCGGTGGCCCGCGCCGTGACCAGCGCGCCGGCATACATCAGGGTTGCCTGGCGCGCGGTGACGATGCCCTGGGTGCCGGCCGAGGTCCGCTGCGCGATCGTCTTCCCCGCCAGGTCGGCCGAGCTGACCGCATGGGGGGAGTTGCCGAAGTCGAAGACATCGGGGGCCTTGCCATCGACCTCCCCCATGCAGACCTGCGCGATACCGGCCTTGCGCAGGGCGACGGCGTCGTCGACGCTGCCGACCATGATCACCCGTTCGGCGCCGTTCGCCAGCGCCACCGCGGCGGTGGTGAAGGCGCGGAACACGTCGATGATCACCACCGATCCGGTGGCGCGGGCGGCCCCTTCCAGCAGGCTGTCGACGACGATGTCCATGTCCTATCCCCGTTTCACGCCCAGCCGGATCACCACCATCCCCGCCACCGAGGATGCCAGCAGGATCGTGCTGACCGGATAGATCGCGCCCGGCGCCCACAGCTCCACCACGACCGTGCACAGCATGCCGTAGCCCATCTGGATGAAGCCATACATGCCCGACGCCGCGCCGATGGTCTGCGGATTGGCGCTGACCGAGCCGGCCAGGGCGAACGGGCTGGTCATGCCGGTGCCGACCATGAACACCACCATGCAGGCCAGCACCGACGGCACGGTGACCATGTCGGTCAGGTTCACCAGCATGAAGGCCGACGACCCCACCACGGTGAACGCGTTCGACATGGTGATGCCCTGCCGCAGCGACGCCCGTTTCGAGATCCGGTTGGCCAGGAAACTGCCTGCCGCCACGCCCAGCATCAGCACCAGGTAATACAGCCCGATCTGCTGCGGCGTCTGGTGCAGATGGTATTCGAAGATGAACGGCGCCGCTGCCATGAACGCATAGAACGACGTGGTCGACAGCGCCCCGCCGATCGCATAGCCTCGGAACACGGCCGATGTCAGCAGCCGGACATAGCTCAGCCACAGCGACCGCCCGACCGGGCCGCCGGCGCGGCTGCGGTTGGTCTCGGGCAGGATCAGGACGGTGGCCGCCAGCGTCAGCGCGCCGATGGCGGCCAGCAGCATATAGCTCGCGCGCCAGTCGATCGCGGTGACGAAGCCGCCGATGGCCGGCGCGATCGCCGGCACCATCGACATCGTCAGCGTCAGCAGCGCCAGCTGCCCCGCGGCGCGGTCGGGCGTGGTGGAATCGCGCACCGCGGCGCGGCCCAACACCAGCCCGCTGCACCCGCCCAGCGATTGCAGGATGCGCGCGCCGATCAGGACCGCCGGGTTGGGGGCGATGGCTGTCACGATGCTGGCCAGGGTGAACACCGTCATCCCCACCAGCAGCACCGGGCGGCGGCCGAACCGGTCCGACAGCGGCCCATAGGCCAGCTGCCCGATCGACAGCCCGATCAGATACAGCGTGATCGTCAGCTGCACCGTGCTGATCGAGATGTTCATCGCCCGCGCCGTCGCCGGCAGCGCCGGGATGATCACATGCATCCCCAGCGTGCCGCACGCCGTCAGCGCCACCAGCAGGAAGAACGGCGACCGCTCGCGATGGCCCAGCGGCGGGGTGGTCAGAAGGCGCATGCGGTGTCTCAATGTTCGCTCACACTGTGCGGCAGGGTTCTGTGCACTGCAACAATGCGGGCCGCAACGACAGGAGGGAACATGGACGGGTTGCGTCTTCAGGACAGGATGGAAATCCAGGACTGTCTTCATCGCTACATCCGCGGCGTCGACCGCAAGAACTGGGACCTCGTCCGCTCGGCCTACCACACCGACGCGTTCGACGATCACGGCAACTACAAGGGCGGGATCGACGGGTTCATCGACCAGCTGATCAAGCGCCATGCGGCGATCGAGCAGTCGATGCATGTCATCGGCAACCAGGTCATCGAGTTCGACGGGCCCGACGGCGCGCTGGTGGAAACCTACTTCATCACCCATCAGCGCATCGGCCCGGCGGCCGGCGATGCCCGCCTGCCCTATCTGCGCGGCAAGCCCATCGCGGCGGACCAGGCGGTGGAAACCGAGGTGGTCGGCCGCTATGTCGACCGCATGACCCGGCGCGACGGCGCCTGGCGCATCGCCCATCGGACGGTGGTGTTCGAGGTATCACGCGGGCAGCCGGCCCCGGTCGGCGGCGGGCTGCGCGACAACTGGGTCATCGGGCGCCGCGACGGCAACGACCGGATCGAGGTCGCCCGCCGCGAACTGGGACTGCCGCCGCAATAGGGCGCGCCCGCCCCGGCGGTCAGTGCAGGACGGCGTTCGGCGGGCGTGTCACCGTCGACAGCACCCGCAGGCGCGCGCGCAGCACCGACAGCACGTGCCGCAGGTTCGAGCGATCCAGGATCGTGCTGTACTGGTCCCACTGGACCTGGTCCAGGCGAACCCCGGTGGGCGTGGCGCGGATCACGAAGGTCGGCCCGACCATGTCGTCGGCCGCCTGCGGCATGACGACCACGCTGCGATCGGTCGGCGCGTCGCCGCTGAGTTCCACCGACCACTCGGGCGCGACGTGCAGGACCAGGTCCGAGACCAGGTGCAGCTCGCGTCGCCCGAGCTCTCGCGGCGTCGCCGGACCCGGCCGCCTGCGCGCAGCGGGCGGTGGGGACTCGGTACCCATGCATACCCTCCGATTGGCGAAATCCCGCCACGGGATCGAATGAACGCTACCTGTCACAACGACGGATGCCAGAATAGTCTTATTCTACGAATTCTGGATCAAAAATCCGATATTGTCGTTACCGGCGCCCTGTTCTGGCCGCCGCCGCCGACCGTCGCGCCAAGGTCAGGATGGCGTTCCGGCATAGTGTCTCATCCGGCCAGCCGGTCCGCTTGCATCCGCGTTCCGCCTCGGCCAGCGAAGCCATCGCCGCTGCCAGCGTGGCGGACGGCCAAAGGCCGAGCGCGCGGGTGAAAGCGGCGGTGCGACGATAGAAGACCGGGGGACGTAACGTCTTGGTTGCGTCCGCCGCGCTGATTCGCGATGTCTCCATTGCAATCCGCGCGCGGTGCAGCCGCTGCAGGTGGCCCAGCGCCATCCGCAGGATCTGGACCGGGGCAGACCCCTCGGCCATCGCCGTCTCCAGCGCGCGGTCGGTGGTCGCGACGTCGCCCGCGGTGGCGGCGAAGATCGCGTCATCCAGCGACAGCCCGGCCAGGTCGCCCACGCAGGACATCGCCGAGTCCAGGTCGACCCGCGCGCCCGGTCCGACGAACAACGCAAGCTTCTCCAGCTCGGATCGCGTCGAGACCCGGTCGGCGCCGAGCTGCGCGGCCAGCCAGGCCAGCGCGTCCGGCTCGACGCCGACGCCGGCGGTCTTCAGCGTCTCGCGAATCGTGGCTTCCAGCGCCTTCCCTTCCTCGGGGTAGCAGCCGATGGCCGCGCCGTCGGGCGCGTCCTCGACCGCCGTCCTGATCCGCGTCCGCGCGGCGATGCCTGGCGCTTCCAGCACGACCAGGGCGGTACCCTTGCCCTTCAGCACGGCCTGCACCTGCGCCAGGGCGGCGGCGGACTCACCGGTCTCGCGCATCCGCACCACGCGCCGCCCGCCGGTCAGTGACAGCGACGCCGCCTCGTCGGCCAGGCGGCCCAGCTCATCGCGGTTGAGCTCGACGACCAGGAATGGATCGTCCAGCGACCCGGCAACGGCGCGCACCAGGTCCTCGGCCCGTTCGCGGATCATGCCCGCATCGTCGCCATACAGCAGCACGACACGGCACGGACCGGGATCGCGCAGGAAGGCTGCAACCTGGGCGGGTCCCAGCTTCATCGCGCTATCTTATTGTCTGATCGCATGATTCACCCGCTGCCACGATCCCGCTCAGCGGGATCATGCGCTAGCGCGCCTTCCGGCTGACCGTAAACGGTCAGCGCGCGCTATCTTATTGTCTGATCGCATGATTCACCCGCTGCCACGGTTCCGCTCAGCGTGATCATGCGCTAGCCGGTACTGGCCCGGGCGGCGCGCTGGCGGAAGAAAATCGCCAGCTGCATCGTGATCTGCTCGGCGATCCTCTCGGCGATCCGCTTCTGGACCGCGTCATTGTCCATATCCAGGGCAAAATATTGCTGGTCCAGCACGTTCAGCCCGTCCAGGGCGCGGGCCGATCCCTCGGTCAGCTTGGGGCGCCCGGGGCCGTTCGACACCAGGATCCAGTTGGCATAGCCGGTCAGGCGCTGGCGGGTCACGCTGTTGTCGGGCGTGATGGCCAGGCCCTCGCCCGAGATCCAGTACGACACCAGCAGGTCATAGCGATGCGCCACGGTGCCGGCATCGTTGGCCAGCCGCCGCTGCAGCGCCTGGCGCAGCACCTGGGCCGGCCGCTCGCCCATCACCGGCACGTCGACCGCGGCCAGCTCGCGCGTCGCGGGGCCCGGCGCGTTCGACGCGGTGGGCATGAACACCGGCTGGAACCCGCATCCGCCCAGTGCCACGACCGGCAGCAGCCCGCCCAGCACGCCGCGACGAGACAGGCCCCGAGGGGACAGGCCCGGGCAGGACAGGCCCGGGTGGGCCGGCGCGTGGGTCCGCCGGTGCGTCATCCCGCGATCACGAAGTTGACGATGCGGTTCGGGACGTAGATCTCCTTCACGATCCGCTTGCCTTCCAGCGCCTTGGCGACGTTCGTCTCGGTCTTCGCCGCCGCCAGGGTGGCATCCTTGGACGAGTCGGGCGCAACCGTGATCGTGCCGCGCAGCTTGCCCATCACCTGCACCGCGATGGTCACGGTCTCGGCCACCAGAAGGGCGGGGTCGGCCGACGGCCAGGGCAGGTCCGCCACCAGGGTCGCCGCGGCGGGATGCAGGCGGGCGTACACCTCCTCGGCCAGATGCGGGATCATCGGCGAGGTCAGGCGCGCCAGCATCTCCACCGCCTCCCGCCGCGCCCAGCCCAGGCCTTCCTGCTCGGTCGCGCGCTCGGCGTCGCCGATGGCGTTGGCGAGTTCGTACATCCGCGCGACGGCCACGTTGAAGGCGAAGGATTCCAGCGCCTCGGTCACCGTCGCGATGCCCCGATGGGTGGCGCGGCGCAGCGTGCGTGCGGCCTCGCCGAAGGTCGCGGGCGCGGCGCCGGCGGGGATCGCATCCAGCGCCTCGGCCAGGCGGAAGACGCGCTGGGTGAAGCGGAACGCACCGGCGGCGCCGGATTCGGTCCACTCCATGTCCCGCTCGGGCGGGTTGTCGGACAGGATGAACCACCGGGCGGTGTCGGCGCCATAGCGGGCGATGATCGCGCCGGGGTCGATCGTGTTGCGCTTCGACTTGCTCATGGCCTCGACGCGGCCGACGATCACCGGCTCCCCGGTGTCGCGCAGGATGGCCGACCCGTCGGGCTGCTTTTCGATCTCGTCTGGATACAGCCAGGTGCCCGAGGCGGATTTGTAGGATTCGTGGTTCACCATGCCCTGGGTGAACAGGCCGGCGAACGGCTCCTCGACCGCGATATGCCCGGTATCTTTCATCGCGCGGGTGAAGAAGCGGGAATACAGCAGGTGCAGGATCGCATGCTCGATGCCGCCGATATACTGGTCGACCGGCATCCAGGGAT
>CAYZKM010000260.1:0-6844 GCA_964478525.1 uncultured Bifidobacterium sp. | reverse complement strand
TTGCCGGAAAAAAGAGGATTGGCAGCAGCTTGGGAGTTTTTCAGCAGCCTGCTAGACGGATTGGTATTAGGTCATTCCGGGTGGTAACGCCCGGACCTCATTGAAGGATCGCGCAGCCGCAGACCGCTGACCAGGACATCCTGCGTCATTCCGGGTGGTAACACCCCAGGGCTCCGAATCCAAATTCAAGCGTTGGGTTGATTGAGAATAGTGTCGATTGAAGTGGTCCCCCTTCGTCGGACAGTTTGGCGGCGTCGTTAAGCTCGGTTCCGGTTGATCTCAGGCCGCCAATCGCGTCGTCGGTTCGTTCTCCTTGCGGGTAACCGCGTATGCCTCGTCCGGCGTCGCGCCGCCCAGGCCCGAGTGCGGCCGCCGGGCGTTGTAGTAGCCGATCCATTTCGACAGCCCGGTTCGCAACGCCGATCCCGTTTCGAACGCATGCAGATAGACGCATTCGTATTTCAGGCTTCGCCACAATCGTTCGATGAAGACATTGTCCATCCATCGGCCTCGGCCGTCCATCGAGATCCGGCCCCCGGCGGCGGACAGCACCGCGGTGAAGCCGAACGAGGTGAACTGGCTCCCCTGGTCCGTGTTGAAGATCTCCGGTCCGCCGAAGCGCGCCATGGCTTCCTCCAGGGCCTCGACGCAGAACGCCACGTCCATGGTGTTCGATAGCCGCCAGGACAGGACTTTCCGGGTCGCCCAATCCATGATCGCAACGAGATGCAGGAAGCCGCGGCGCATCGGAATGTACGGGATGTCCGCGCACCAGACCTGGTTGAGGCGGTCGATCGTCAGGCCCCGCAACAGATAGGGATAAATCCGGTGCTCCGGATGCGGCTCCGTCGTCCTCGGCCGTTGGAAATCGGCACAACACCCATCTTCCGCATGAGCCGGCGGACCCGCGTGCGGCCGACGCCGCCATGCCCCTCGCGACGGAGATGGCGGGTCATTTGCCGCGATCCGTACCAGGGCGTTTGCAGGAACTGCCCGTCGATCGAGCGCATGAGCGCCAGGCCGAGCGGCGACGCCGGCGCCGGCCGGCGGTAGAACGTCGAACGGGCGATGGAAACCAGTTTGCACTGACGGACCACCGACAGCTTCGGATGCTCGGGTTCGATCGCCTCCCGTCTCCGATCCATGCTCATCGCCCGGAGACTTTGGCCAAAAAATCCCGTTCCACCACAAGCTGGCCGATCTTGGCGTGCAGACGGTCCAATTCGCCTTCCCGAGCCGCTTCCTTCGCTTCGGCACGCCCCGAGAACAGCGACGCGAGGCCGGTCTGGGCCTGCCGCTTCCACTCGTTCACCATCGTCGGGTGAATACCGTGCTTCGTCGCCAGTTGCGCCGCCGTCAGCTCCCCACGCAATGCTTCAAGAGCAACGTTCGCTTTGAAATACGCGCCGTATCGTTTCCGGGTGCCCGCCATCGGGTTCGTCCTCCTTCCGGGGCGAACCGAGCTTAACCACCTGTCCGATTTTCCGGGACCGCCTCATTCCGGGTGGCAACACCCGGACCTCATTGAAGCCCGGCCATCTATCGTCTCATCACCGATCCTGCGGAGTCATCCCAGCCAATAACGCCCCCCTGAAAGCGGAGATTGAACAGAACTACTCAACCGTCCTCAGCAGCCGGAAGCCAATGCTGATCCCACGGTAATCGGCGTCATAGTCCCGTCGAAACACCGACCTCCAGCTGGTTGTCGTGACATGCCAGCTCCCGCCGCGTACGACGTGCCGAACACCGGCATCCGGGCCTTGCGGGTCGGCGGTCGGGCTGCGGGCGTAATAGCCGGGGTCGTATCGGTCCTGCACCCACTCCCACACATTGCCGTGGATATCGTAAAGCCCCCATGGATTCGGCAGCTTCCGTCCCACCGGGTGGCTGCCGCCCGTCGTGAAATCCTCGCCGTACCAGGCGTAACGTCCCAACTGGCTCGCATCATCGCCAAACGAGTATCGCGTCGCTGTTCCGGCACGGGCGGCATATTCCCACTCGGCCTCGGTCGGCAGCCGGTAACGGTTGCCACCTTCATTCTTGTTCAGGCGCGCAATGAACACCTGCGCGTCATTCCAGGACACCGTGGCCGGATGGTCCGGATGCGTAATGCGTTCGTCCATGCCCGGCAGCTTGTAGTAGGGGTTGGAACGATCACCATCAAACGGGCTGCTGCCCATCACGGCCTGCCATTGCGCCTGGGTAACCTCGTAGCGGCCCAGGTAGAATGGGCGGCTTATCGCGACGCGATGCTGCGGCTTTTCGAAATCCTGCGCCTGCGTATCGCCCGAAGGCGAGCCCATCATGAACCCGCCCGCCTGGATCAGCACGAACGCCATGTCGATGCTGTTGGTATAGGTCGGCGCGGGTTCAGCCGCCTGCCCGGCACCTGGCATCCACAACCCAACCAGCAAAGCCAGTACGGCCATGCCTCGCACACATCTGGCCGCCGGCATCGCCCCTACCCCGGCAGGTCGCGCAAGGCTCCGCAGGCCGGACGTTCTCGAAACGATCCAAAACCTCATGGGACGAGCCTTGCCATGCATGCCGTTCATCGCGGTGTGCGGGGCGAATGCCGCAACAGCGCCCAGCCGCTGAAGGCACTGCCCAGCCCCGCCGCGGCAATCACCCACCCCATCGGCCCAGGCGTTCCGTTCGCCAAAGCCCCGACCAGCGCCGAACCGGCGACGCCACTGCCATATTGCGTGGCACCGACCAGTGCCGACACCGCGCCGGCACGATCCGGGTGGCGAGCGAGTGCATTGACGATCGCATTCGCAACGATGAATCCGGTCGCGGATGCAAAGGCGAATAGCGGCACGACCAACCCCCACAACCCGCCCCAACCGGTGTGCGCCATCAGTGCCAGCAGCACGCCCGCGACGGCGGCGCCCAGCGTACCCCACCGCAGCAGGCGGTCGGTGCCAAACACGCTCACAAGGCGGGCGTTGATCAGATTCGCGGCCATGATGCCAACGATATTCAGCCCGAACAGCAATCCATACGCTTTTGGTGACACGTGGTAATATGTCACGTAGGCGAATGGAGAGCCCGCGATGAAGGCAAACAAGCCCCCGTAAAAGAAACCGCCCGCGCCGATATACGCAAGAATCACCGGATCCCGCAGCAGCGCGCCATAGCCGAACATGGCGTGCGGTATCGGTTCGCTTCGGCGCCGGTTCACCGGCAGCGTTTCGGGGATGGTGAAAAGCGCGGCCACCGTGACCATGCCCACGCCAACCAGCACCCAGAAAATCGCGCGCCATCCGAAGATCATCAGGACCTGGCCGCCGATCAGCGGTCCCGCCAGCGGCGCAATGGCCATGATCGTCATCAAGGCCGACATCATCTGCGCGGCACGCGCCCCGTCGAACAGGTCTCGAACCATGGCGCGCGCCAGGACGACGCTGGCGCACGCGCCCAGCGCCTGGACGACACGCCAGCCGATGATCGCAGGCACGCTGCCCGCCATCGCGCATCCCGCCGACCCGACGATGAACAGGAACAGTCCCACGGCAATCGGCGACCGACGTCCATACCGGTCGCTGACCGGTCCCCACACCAGTTGTCCCAGACTGAAGCCGATCAGATAGCCCGAGATCGTCCATTCAACCGTGCCCACGCTGGCACCCAGCGCCTGGCCCATCGCCGGCATTGCGGGCAAGTAGAGATCTGTCGAGATGGATGCGAACCCCATCAGCGTGGCAAGGACCGCAAGGACGTGCTTCCGTTGCGGCATCGTGTCCGACGCGGCGCATGGCACCACGTCGGTAGTTACGACTTCTGTCGACATCACAGCTCCTGCGCCGTTCGGGGGAACGGCATTGCGTTGACATCCACCCCACCCGGGCGGCCGAGCGAGTGCGTGTGCGGTGCTGTCGGTGGCCCGGCGGATTTGAGATCCATACCCGGTGCTCCGTCCGCTGCTGCTCAGGTAGGCCGGCGGCGGCGATACGATTAGACGCTGGATCATGCACGGACTTATATCTATCATTCATGAATGAAGCGCGAAGACCTGGCTGACCTGACCATTTTCATGGCCGTCGCAGACGAGCGCAGCTTCACGCGCGCCGCAGCCCGGCTAGGCACCTCACAGTCGGCGCTCAGCCATACGATCCGTCGGCTGGAGGCCAGGCTGGGGGTCCGCCTGCTCACCCGCACAACGCGAAGCGTCGGGCTGACCGAGGCCGGAGAGAGGCTGATCGGCACACTGACCCCGGCGTTCGCCAGCATCGACGCACAGCTCACCGCGCTTGGCGATCTGCGTGAGAAGCCGGCCGGCACGCTCCGCATAACAGCATCCGAGCATGCCACGACAACGGTTCTCTGGCCGGTGTTGAAGCGGCTGCTGCCGGATTATCCCGACATCAACGTGGAGATCAGCATCGACTCCGGCTTCACGGATATCGTGTCGGACCGCTTCGACGCGGGTGTACGACTGGGTGAGTCGGTCGCGAAGGACATGATCGCCACCCGGATCGGCCCCGATCTGCGCATGGCAGTCGTCGGATCTCCCGCCTACTTCGAAGATCATCCCGCGCCGCGGACGCCGCAGGACCTGGCCGAACACCGATGCATCAACTTGCGGCTGCAGACATCGGGCGGCTTCTACGCCTGGGAACTGGAAAAGGACGGCCGGGAACTGCGGGCGCGGGTCGATGGCCAGCTCGCATTCAACAATGTGGGGATGATCCTGCGCGCGGCAGAAGCCGGCTTCGGCCTTGCGTTCATCCCCGAGGACCAGGTCGCTGGGCAGATCGCGGATCGGCAACTGGTCCGGGTGCTGGAGGATTGGTGCCCGCCTTTTGCCGGCTATCAGCTCTATTACCCAAGCCGTCGGCAGCACTCGGCGGCGTTCACGCTGATCGTGGAAGCCCTGCGGTTTCGCGGCACGCGGCCATAGCGGCGTGATGTCGACGTGACATCCCCCACGCCGCCAATGCGCATCCGGGTGGCATCTTGACGTCGTCGGGCTGGCGTGCATCATGATCGTATATCCGATAGAATGTTCGGATATACGGAATTCAGGAGGCACGCATGGCCCGGGATCAAGGGGCGGCCAGTCAGGACTCGGTCCATCGAGTTGACCTCGCCGTCGATCTTTCGCGCTTCGCCGCCGGCATCGATGGCACGCGCCTCGACCCGAACGTCGTCGAGGCCGTCAAGATCAATGTCCTGGATACGCTGTCTTGCGCCCTCGCCGGCTCCTCGGCACCCGCGATCGCCGAGGTGACCGGCCTGGTGCGGGAATGGGGCGGGGCGAGGCAGGCCGACATGTTCGTCTTCGGCGGCAAATATCCCGCACATCACGCGGCCTGGGCCAATTGCGGGATGGCCCATGCCCGCGACTATGACGACACCCATGATACCGCGGTGCTGCACGCCGGCATCACCGCGGTCTCGGCCGCCATCGCCGCCGGGCAGTTGCGTGGCGGGATATCCGGCGCCGATCTCATCGCCGCCGTCGCCGCCGGGATCGAGATAACCTGCCGCCTCGGCCTCGCCACCAGGCTCGACCTGATCGAAAGCGGTTTCATCTATACCTCGTTGCTCGGCTATTTCGGCGCCACCGCAGCGGCCGGGCGCGCCTATGGCCTCGATGAAACCGAGATGCTGAACGCCTTCGGCATCGTCTACAGCTCGGTCGCCGGCAACCATCAGGTCACGCGCGATGCGTCATTGATGAAGCGGCTGCAACCGGGTCTCGCCGCGCAGGCGGCGGTCGTGGCGGTACAGCTCGCGCGCAAGGGCATCCGCGGCGCGCAGCACGTGTTCGAAGGCGCAGACGGTTTCATCCGCGTCTATCTGCACGGCCAGGTCGACGCCAACCTGGTGCGCGAACAGCTTGGCCAGCGCTGGGAATTGCCAGGTCTCAGCTACAAGCCCTATCCATGCTGCCGCGATGTCCATACGGCCGTCGATGCCGTGCTGCAGATTCGTTCGCAGTCTCCGCGTGCCGCGAACCAGGTCGAGTCGATCCGCGTGGGCGTCACCGCGCCGGGCTATCAGATGGTCTGCGTGCCGGAACAGGTCCGCCTCGCGCCGCGCACGATCGTGGAAGCCCAGTTCAGCATTCCCTATGCCACCGCCGCCGCCTGGATCGATGGCGGCCTCGGCATCGGCCACTTCTCGGATGAGGGACTCAAGCGCACCGACATCCTGGACCTGACCAGGCGCGTGCAGCCCTATGTCGATACCGAGATGGATCGGGAGTGGAGCCGCTTCGTCACACCCGCCGCGGTCACCGTGCAGTTCCGCGACGGGCAGAAGATACAGGCGCGCGTCGATCATCCCAAGGGTCACCCGAAGAACCCGATGACCAGGGCCGAGGCTGCTGCCAAGGCCGCCGACTGCGCCCGCGTCGCGGCCGTACCGCTCCCCGCGGACACTGCCGAACGCCTGATCGCAACCGTGGGCCGGCTGGAAACCCTGCCTGACCTGTCCGACCTGATGCGCGTAATGACCCGAGGAGACTGACGATGCGCATGACCGCCGCGGTGATGCACCAGCAAGGCCTGCCCACGCCCTATGAGACGAGCCATCCGTTCCACATCGAGGATGTCGAGCTGGAGGGGCCCGGCGAAGGCGAGGTACTGATCGAGGTCAAGGCCGCCGGCCTGTGCCATTCCGACCTCTCGCAGGTCGCCGGCCTGCGCAAACGCACCTTGCCCGTGGTGGGCGGACACGAAGGCGCCGGCATCGTGCGCGAAATCGGCCGCGGCGTGACACAGTTGAAGCCCGGCGACCATGTGGTGATGACGGTGGCCACCGGTTGCGGCCATTGCCGCCACTGCATCAATACGCGACCGGCTCTGTGCGAGAACGTCAGTGCCTCCCGTGCCCA
>CAYZKM010000259.1:0-6878 GCA_964478525.1 uncultured Bifidobacterium sp. | reverse complement strand
CATGATCATCATGGTGGCGTGGCGCTGGGACCAGCACTCGCCGATATTGGGGCAGGCGGCCTCCTCGCAGACCGTGACCAGACCGTTGTCGCGCATCAGCCGGCGCGTCTCGTGATAGGTCGGGTGGTTGGGCGCCTTCACCCTGATCCAGGCGGGCTTGCGCTGGATGGGGTTGTCGGGCCGGTGCGCCTTCTCGGGGTGACGGAGGCGATGGTCGATGACGACACGGGTGCTGGTCATGATGCATGACAGGTGGCGGGCACCGGGCGCTGCGTCAAGCGGGGCGTCAAGCGGGGCGCTGGGCGAGACCCGCGCGGGCCCCGCAGGCCCCGCGGGCCCCGCGGGACAGCACCCGCCCGGGTGCCGCCGCCCTACCGGATGGGGGCGGCGAACATCAGGCCGCCCTTGCTCCACAATTCATTCTTGCCGCGCGGCATCTTCATCGGGCTGCCGGCGCCCAGGTTGCGGTCGAACATCTCGCCGTAATTGCCCACGGCCTTGATGGCGTTGAACGCCCATCTGTTGTCCAGCGCCATGAACTTCCCATAATCGCCGACGGTGCCCAGCAGCCGCTTCACCCGTGCGTCCTGGCTGGCCAGCTTCTCCTCGACATTGGCCTGGGTGATGCCCAGCTCCTCGGCTTCGATCAGCGCGTTCAGCGTCCATTTCACGATCAGGTACCATTGGTCGTCGCCCTGCCGCACGGCCGGGCCCAGCGGTTCCTTGCTGATGATGTCGGGCAGGATCATCTGGTTGTCGGGGTCGTGCATGACCGTGGCGATCCCCGCCCGCTGGCTGGCGTCGAGTAGGCGTCGCAGCGCCCCTTGTCATAGGCCTGGCGGCCTTCGTCGGTGCGCTCGAACACCACGGCCTGGATCTTGGTGCCGGTCGAGGCGGCCCAGTCGGCCAGGTTCAGCTCGCTCGTGCTGCCGGCGTTGACGCAGATGGAGGCGCCCGCCAGGTCCTTGGCCGATTTCACGCCTGACGATTTGCGCACCAGGAAACCCTGTCCATCGAAGTAGTTCACGCCGGTGAACAGCAGCCCGTTGGCGGCTTCGCGCGACAAGGTCTGGGTCAGCGTCTGGATGACCAGGTCGACCTGCCCGGCTTGCAGCGACGGCAGCCGCTGCGGGCCGTTCAAGGGCACGAACAGCGCCTTGCTCGCATCCCCGAACACCGCGGCTGCCACCGCTCGGCACGTATCCACATCCAGGCCGCGGAAGTCGCCCTTGCTGTCGACGAAGCCGAAGCCGGGCGTGCCCGGCGAGACGGCGCATTCCAGCTTGCCCTTCTTCAGGATCGCCCCCAGCGTCACACCGGGTGAGTTTTGCGCATGGGCCATCGAGGCCAGCGCGGCCATGGCGAGTGTGCCAAGCGCGAGAAGCGTTTTCCGCATGTGAGGTCTCCCAGACTGAAGGTATCATGCGGTGCCCCGCGCATGGCCGTCCAGCCGTTGATTTTCAGGAAACGAAATTGCCTGGCCCCGGGGTGCCGGGGTTTGCCGTCCCGCACGCGCCATGCTGCAATCGCCGGTGCACGCAAACGGGAAGGAAACACCATGAACCTGCAAGGACGGGCCGGCATCGTCACCGGCGCCGGGCGCGGCATCGGCCGCGAGGTCGCGCTGCTGCTGGCCAGGGAAGGCGCCAGCGTCGTCGTCAACGATCCGGGCTTCGGCCGCGGCGGCGAGGCGACCGAGGAGAAGCCGGCGGATGCCGTCGTGGCCGAGATCGAATCCTTCCAGGGCAAGGCCAGCGCCAATTATTCCTCGGTGGCCGACTATGCCAGCGCCGGGCGGATGGTCGCGCAATGCGTCGAGACGTATGGCAAGATCGATTTCGTGGTGAACGTCGCCGGCATGCTGCGCGAGCGCATGATCTGGAACATGACCGAGGACGATTTCGACCAGGTGGTCGGCGTCCATCTGAAGGGGCACTGGAACATGTGCCATCACGCCATCAAGGTGATGCGTGGCGCGCGCCATGGCCGGATCGTCAATTTCTCGTCGGACGCGTTCAAGGGTTCGGTCGGCCAGTGCAACTATGCCGCGGCCAAGGCGGGGATCATCGGGCTGACACGCTCGATCGCGCGAGAGGCTGGGCGCTATGGCATCACCGCCAACGCGATGTGCCCGATGGCGGCGACGCGCATGACGGTGAACGATGCGGTGATCGCCGGATGGAAGCGTCGGCTGGAGCGCGGGCTGCTGACGCAGGCGCAGTATGACGCGCGGATGGCGATGCCGGGGCCCGAGTTCGTGGCGCCGATGGTGGCCTATCTGTGCACCGAGGAATCGCGCGACGTGAATGGCCAGCTGTTCCATGCGGAACGGTCGATGATCCACACCTACGTTTATGGTGACGAGGCCAAGGCGATCTACAAGTTCACCGATGGCGGCATGTTCACGGTGAACGAGCTGATCGAGACGGTGCCGGCATCGCTGATGAACGGCATTCCCAACGTCGCCCCGCCCGAGGAAGCATAGGCCGGGCGCCCAAGACTGGCTGACCGGCCGGCGAGAGGGGGAGGCGTCGGCCGGCCGGCATCATCGACATCAGGGCCGTTGGGGAGCGCACCATGTTCAAGGGACAGCCTGCCTCCCCGGCCTTCGTGGCCATGGTCTGCCTGGTGCTGGGTCTGCTCGCGCTGATCGTTTCGTATCCCGGCAGCCTGGGATGGGATGCGACCGTCCAATGGTATGACGCGCGCAATGCCGCGCTGACATCCCATCACCCGCCCTTCATGGCCTTTGTCTGGCACTGGCTGGATCGGATCCTGCCGGGGCCCGGGCTGATGCTGGCGCTGCAGGTCGCGGTGTTCTGGGTTGCCGTCGCGCTGCTGGTGCGCGCAACCGGCGGCACGCGTGGCTTCGTGGTGTGTGCGGCGGTGGGCCTGGCGGTGCAGCCGGTCGTGCTGGCCTATATGGGCCTGGTCGAGAAGAACGTCCTGGCGGGCAACCTGGCCCTGGCCGCCGTCGCCGCCTTGATCGGCTTCCCCGCCGCCGCGCGTCCGTTCCGGGTGGCGGTCGTGGCGTTCATGCTGGTCGCATTGGCCGGCCTGGTCCGGTTCCAGTTCTGGGCGCTTCTGCTGCCGATGCTGGTTCATGTCCTGGCGCATCGCCCGCGTATCGGGCCGGGCCGGATGGCGACGGCCGCCGGCGCGCTGGCGGTCGCCCTGGTGGTGATCGCCGCGGCGCAGGTGATCATGCCGCGTACCATGCTGGTGACGCCAAGCAACGACCGCAACTGGCGGCAGGTGATGCTGTTCGACCTGGGTGCGGCGATCGCCCTGAACCCTGCGACCAGCCTGGACATCCTTGCCCGCCAGGGTGTCGATGTCGGCCTGCTGCGCGCGCGAGTCGACAAGTCCTTCTCGGGTCGCTCGGTCTTCCAATGGACCGAGGCCGGTCCCTATGCCGAGATCAGCGATGCGGTCGGCGACGCGCTGGGCGAGCCGAACGTCAACCGTCCCGCGCTGGACCGGCAGTTGGGGCTGGATGTGTTCGCGGCGCAATGGCGGGCGCTGTGGGCGGCGGACCCGGCCCTGCTGCTCCGGCTGCGCGCGGCGGCGTTTCTGCGGATGCTGGGGGTGGGCGGCAGCGTGTACGCATGCTGGCCGCTGACGGTCGTGGGCTTCCTGGGCCAGCCCGAGCTGTTCTGGACGGCGCTCGACGGCGCATCCCTGCGACCGTCCCTGTCCACCGGGCTGTTGCGGTCATCGGCGTTTCCCGCCGGGTCGTTCCTGTTCCGGCCGGTCACCTATCTGGCGTTGTCGGTGTTCCTGCTGGCAGGATGGGCCTGGCGGCGACCGGGCGGATGGGCGCCGGCGCTGCTGCTGATCGGCACTGCGTGGCTGTACTGGCTGACCTTCCTGCCGTTCAATCCGGATTGCGAGGTCCGATACTCGTATTTTCCGATCGTCGCGATCCTGTTCGCGCTGGTCTACATCCTGGGCACCGTCATCCGGCAGGGAAGCAAGCAGCCAATGGCCGAAACAGCATGACGACGGCGGCGACATCCGATCGGCAGCCGGGGCGCGGCGGGCCGGGGCGCCTGGTCCTGGCCGGGGCGATGATCGTTGCCTGGCTGGTCCTGGTCATCACCGGCTCGGCATACCACGAGATGTGGAAGGACGAAGGCCGCGCGCTGGCGATGGCGCTGTCGGCCGATGGGATCTTCGGTGTTCCCGCGGCCATCCAGGGGGATGGGCACCCGGCGCTTTGGTATGTGCTGTTGTATATGGGCCATGCGGTGTGGCCGTCGAACCTGATCCTGCCGGTGGTCAGCATCGTCGTGGCCGGGCTGGCGATCGCGGTCTTTGCGCTGTGGGCGCCATTTCCGATCTGGTGGAAGGTCCTGTTCCTGCTGACGGGGTTCTCGGTCTACGAGTACAGCGTGATGGCGCGGAACTACGGCATCTCGATGCTGCTGATGTTCCTGGTCTGCCTGGCGCTGCCGCGGCCGCGACGCAACGGCCTTCTGGTCGGCGTGCTTTTGTTCCTGCTTGCCCAGACCAACGTGCATTCGACGATGCTGGTGCCTCTGCTGTGTGGCATCTGGGTCTGGTTCGGCTGGACCGCCACGGGAACGCTGCGACCGCGGATCGACCGGGGGATGGTGCTGTGCGTCGCGCTGACCGTCATCGGGATGCTGGCGGCGGCCCTGACCGTCTATCCCCCGCGCCATACCCGCGTCGTGGAGACGCTGACCGATACGTATTTCCATCGTTCCTACCTGGTGACGGCCGCGATCATCCTGGCGGAGCCGGGCCATTTCTTCCGCCTGGTCACCAGGCTGCCCTCGATGGTCGGTTCCGTGATGCTGTTCGCGGCGGTGCTGGGGCTGCTGCGCTGGCCGATCCTGTGCGCCGCGGGCCTGGCGGGCCTGTGGGGATCGGCGGCGTTTTTCGCCCTGGTGTACAATGGCGGCTATCGGCACCAGGCGATCTGGCTGGTGTTCCTGGTCTCGCTGTACTGGATCGGCCTGGCGCGGGACCGTGTGGCGCCGGCGGGCCAGGCCATGGTGGTGATGGCGGGCCTGCGCACGGGATTGTTCCGCTTGGCGCTGTATGGCGTGCTGCCGATCCTGCTGGCCATCAACGCCTATACCGGTTTCCAGAAGCTGGACGTCGACGTCAGGTACGAGGTCTCGAAAAGCCGAGCGCTGGGGGCGGCGCTGGCGGATGGGCTGGGGAATGCGGTGATCGTGACCGAGCCGGATGAGTTGAACGACGTCGTTGGCTACTATGCCGACAACCCGCCCTATCTGCTGCGCGAGCATCGGTTCGGCCGCATCGCCACCTTTGCCGAGGCGGAACAGAAGGATCTGACCCTGGCGCAGGTGCTGGACACGATGCGGGAGCTGAAACGATCGACCGGGCGGCCGGTGGTGTTCGCCTCGGAACTGCCGATCACCGACGCGCCGGAGGGCGGCAGCTTTGCCCTGATGTGGGGACGCCGGTTCAGTTACACGCCTGAGGAGGCACGGGCGTTCCTGGCGGCGACACGCAGGCTTCCCCTGGGTGCGCCGGCGGTGAACGAGAATTTCGACGCCTTCGTGCTGGACTGACCGGCCCGGTTCAGGCCCGCGGCAGGCGCACCACGAAGCGGGCGCCCAGCACCTTGCCGTCGGGGCTCTTGCGGTTCTCGGCCGCGATCTGGCCGTGCAGCGCCTCGATGATCTGGCGGCTGATCGACAGGCCCAGGCCGGAATGGTGGCCGAAGCTTTCGTCCTTCGGCCGTTCCGAATAGAACCGGTCGAAGATGTGTTCCAGATTGGCTTCGGGAATGCCGGGGCCGTCATCCTCGACGCATATTTCCACCTGTGCGCCGGCGTCGCGCACGCGCACGACGATCCTGCCCTTGGGCGGGCTGAAGGACCGGGCGTTGCCAATCAGGTTGTGCAGCACCTGCACCAGCCGGTCGGGCACGGCCAGTACCACCGCGCCACTCGGCGGTGCGACCACTTCCAGCACCGGGTCGGTGTCACTGCCGCGCGTCGCTTCATCCAGTTCACGCAGCGTTTCCAGCAGCGGCACCACATCCAGCGGTTCGGCGGTCACGCGCGACAATTCGGCGTCCAGGCGCGATGCGTCGGACACGTCGCTGATCAGCCGGTCCAGCCGCATCACGTCCTCGGCAATAATCGTCAGCAACTGGCGCTGTCGGGCGGGATCCTCGATGCGGCGGAGGGTTTCGATGGCGGAGCGAATTGATGACAGCGGGTTCTTGATTTCATGCGCAACATCAGCCGCGAAGCGCTCGATCGCGTCCATCCGCTCCCATAGCGCCGCCGCCGAGTCCGATAAGGCCGAGGCCAGGGCGCCAATTTCATCCCGGCGGGTCAGCAGCGAGGGTGGCACGCTTCCCGAACGACCCTTCCCCTCCCGCATGTCGGCGGCGGCGACAGCAAGGCGCAGAATGGGGCGGGCGATGGTGAGTGACAGATACCAGGACAGCAGCACGGTCAGGGCCAGCGCCATGCCGAATAGGGCCAGGATTGAGATTCGGACGGTGAAGAGGCTCTCATCGACCTCCCGCGCCTCCCGCGTCAGCGAGATGATGCCAACTGTGTGCTTGTCGCGTTCGACCGGTACGGCGACCGTTACCAGCAGGCGGTTGTCGCGGGTGCGACGGATATAGGGCGGTGTCTGGTTGCTTTCGCCAGCACTTTGCAGCCGCAGCTCCTCCTTCACATTTGGCTGCCAGTCCGTACCGCCGGCGGCCGGGTTGAGGTCTATCGGCGTCGACGGCCCGCTATGCGGCAGGAATGACAGGATGGCGTCATAGATTTTGCCGACGGCGGCGACGAAGGTGCCGTGGGTGATGGGTGGTGGCAGCGGTTCCCGCGTCTCCTGCCCATCGCGTCCCGGCCGCAGCC
>CAYZKM010000258.1:0-6884 GCA_964478525.1 uncultured Bifidobacterium sp. | reverse complement strand
GCACACAGTTGAACCCCGGCGACCAGGTGGTGATGACGGTGGCCACCGGTTGCGGCCATTGCCGCCCCTGCATCAATACGCGACCGGCTCTGTGCGAGAACGTCAGTGCCTCCCGTGCCCAGGGCATGCTGCCGAACGGCGCGCGCCGGCTCAGTCTGAAGGGTGCGCCACTTTATCATTACAGCGGCGTTTCTTCCTTCGCACAATACGCGGTGGCGGTTCCCAACACGCTGATCAGGATCGACCCTGACATCCCGATCGACATCGCCGCGATGTTCGGGTGCGCCGTGGTGACCGGGGCGGGCAGCGTGTTCAACGCCGCCAAGGTCCGTCCCGGCCAGAGCGTCGCCGTGCTTGGCCTCGGCGGCGTCGGGCTGAATGCGGTGATGGCGGCAAAGATCTCCGGCGCGGCCGAGATCATCGGCATCGACATCAACCAGGGAAAATTCTCCCTCGCCAGGGACCTCGGCTGCACACGCACGCTGTCGGCCAGCGACCCAAACACACCCGCCATCGTCAAGGATCTGACTCAAGGCGGCGTCGACTTCGCCTTCGAGATTTCCGGCGTCGAAGCGGCGATGACCACCGCCAACGCGATCACCCGCAAGGGTGGTGAGGTGATCTGCGTCGGGCTGGGGGCCACGAACCACATGTATCAATACGCGCACGCCATGCTGGTGGGCGAGGAAAAGGCATTCCGCGGTTCCCTGATGGGCAGCGGCATCGCCGAACGCGATATCCCGCTTTATCTGAAATTCTTCCGTGACGGGAAGATGCCGGTGGACCGCCTGAAAAGCGACAGTATCGGGTTCGACCAACTGAATGTCAGCCTCGACCGGCTCGATCGCGGTGAGGTCGTACGCCAGATCCTGTTGCCGAACGGCTGAAGGAGACGCCACCATGTCCGACTCCGCTGGTATCACGAGCGAACTCGCCCGTGGCCGTTTCACGGACGCGATGCTCAACGAGATGCGAGGACGCATCGGCCTGGAACTGCGTACCGATGGCTGCGTGAACAACGAGGACGTCACTCGCCTTGCCGTGCTGCGTTTCGCCGAGGGGATCGGCGACGACAATCCGCTGTGGACCGACGCCCTCTATGCCGCCGGCACGCCGCATGGCGGGCTGATCGCGCCGCCCAGCTTCATTTTTGCCTGCCTGGCATCAGTGCAGTTCGGCTGGCGCGGGCTCGGCGGTTTTCATTGCGATACGACATTGACGTTCCATCGCACCATCCGGCTGGGTGATACGATAACCGCGCGCGTCTACTTCGACGGATTCGACGACCCGGTCGAAAGCAATTTCGGCGGCCGCCGCATCAAGGACTATATCCGCCAGGAGTATTTCAACCAGAACGACGAGCTGGTGGCGCGTTTCATCTGCTCACGCATGCGCTTCGAACGGACCGAGATGCAGAAGCGCGCGGGAACGCGCGAAAAGGCGACCATCCCACATCCCTGGACCGAAACGGAACTCGCCACCATCGAGGCCGAGGTTCTGGCCGAACAGCCGCGCGGCGCCGAACCGCGCTACTGGGACGATGTGCGCGAAGGCGACCAGCTGGACGTCATCACCAAGGGCCCGATCGGCCTGACCGACGAGATCGCCTATATCGCCGCCGGGGCCGCACCGATCCCACGCGTCGCCGCGCATCGTGTCGCGCTGAAGCGCTATCACCGCCATCCGCGCTGGGCATTTCGCGATCCCACCACGCACGCGCTCGAACCGGTCTATTCCGTCCACTACAACGACTATGCCGCTCGGCTGCAGGGCGCGCAGGCGGCCTATGATGTCGGCATACAGCGCACATGCTGGCAGATTCACGCCCTGACGAACTGGATGGGTGATACCGGCTTCCTCAAGGCGGCAAACTCGCAATACCGGTCACACGTCTATCTGTCGGACGTCGTGCGCCTAGGGGGCCGCGTCGAGCGGAAGGACATCGATGGCGACGGCGACACCGTGGTGCATGTCGCCACCTGGGCGCGCAACCAGCGCGACCAGAACGTCATGCCTGGTGATGCCGTGATCCGGCTGCCGCGCCGGCCCGGCGCCTGAAGCCGCGGAGAGAGACGATGGACGAGGAAACCAACAACGACCGGCCCCTGCCGCTGGCCGGTGTGCGCGTGCTCGATCTCGGGCATGTGTTCCAGGGACCCTATGCGGGCTTCCTGCTGGCGATGGCCGGGGCCGATGTGATCAAGGTGGAGCCGCCACGCGGTGACATGTCGCGCAAGCGTGGCCGCGACGGCGACTATCCGTTCCGGGCGCTGAACGGTTGCAAGCGTGGCATCGTGCTGAACCTCAAGGAAGCCCGTGGGCGCGACCTGCTGATCGATCTCGCGCGCCACGCCGACGTGCTGCTGGAGAATTTCGCGCCCGCCGTGATGCCGCGCCTGGGCCTGGGCGCGGAGGCGTTCATGCGCGCCAATCCGCGACTGATCTATGCGTCCGCCTCGGGGTTCGGCTCGACGGGACCCTATGCGGAGAAACTGGCGCTGGATCTGACGATCCAGGCGATGAGCGGGCTCATGAGCACCACGGGGGAAGCCGGCGGCCGGCCGCTGAAGGCCGGTGTGCCGGTGGCGGATTTCATGTCCGGGGCGCATTTCTACGGCGCCATCGTCACCGCGCTGTTCGAGCGCGAGCGCACCGGGCGCGGGCGGGTGGTCGAAGTCTCCATGCTGGAATCGATCTTTGCCACGCTGCTGCCCGCGGCCGGACACGCCTATGCCAGCGACCATCCCCCGCGCCGGACCGGCAATCGCCATGTCGCCGATTCCTACGTGCCGTTCGACACGTTCGAGGCATCGGACGGCTACGTTGCCATCGTCTGCGCCACAGACGAGCATTGGCTGAACCTCACCGCGGCGATGAACCGCCCGGACCTGCGCGCCGACGAAGCGCTCCGCACCCTGGCGGGACGCATCGAGCGCATCGAGGAGGTCACGGACTGGATCGCCGCCTGGATGACGACCCGCACCCGCGCCGACATCATCGCGCTGTGCCAGGAATTCCATATCCCTGCCGCCCCTCTGCGCGATGTGATGGAAGTGCTCGACGACCCGCACCTGCATGCACGCGGCTTCCTGTCCTATCAGCCGACAGCAGCCGGCCCGGTCGCGCTGCCGAACAGCCCGATGCGCTATTCCGGTTCGCCGCTGCGCGCGCTGGCTTCTCCACCCAGCCTCGGTGAACACACGGATGCCGTGCTGCATGAGCTCTGTGGACTGGACGACGCGACGGTGGCGGGGTTGCGCCGAGACGGCGTAATCGGCGGCTGATCCGCGTCATGACGCCGGACGAGCCCCTGTGGGACAAGACGATCGCCGTGGCGCTGATCCGCGGCGTGCCGTTTCGGATGTATACGAACCGTCCCCATCGCATTTCCCAGCTGCTGCCCTTGGCCGCTGCCTGGGGAGACCGGCCTTATATCGTCCAGGGCCCGCGTTCGGTGAGCTTCACGCAGCTGCTGAACGCCAGTGCGGCCAAGGCGCGCGCGATCGCCGATGCCGGGGTCACCCGCGGTGATCGGGTGATGATCCTGGGCTGGAATGGTCCGGACTGGGTTCTGAACACCTGGGCATGCATCCGCTTGGGGGCGGTGCCGGTGCTCGCCAATGCCTGGTGGAGCGCGGATGACCTGGCCTATGCAACGGCCCAGCTGCACCCTGCGCTGACCCTGGCCGACGCGCACGCCGCCGCGCGGCTGCCGCAGACCGGCCGGCGAGGCGTCTGGGAAGTAGACGAGCATGCCCAGGCGCTGCCCGCGCCCGACGCCGGCGACGCCAGGGATGAAAACGAACCGGCCGCGATCATCTTCACCTCGGGAACCGAGGGCAGGGCCAAGGCCGTGGTGCTCGCGCATCGCTCCCTCCTCGGCAATCAGATGATGCTGCTGCACGCGACGCGCCGGCTTCCCTATCGGGCGGACACGGCGGCCGGCGAGGTCTGCCTGCATACCGGCCCG
The DNA here is from genome assembly GCA_964478525.1 of uncultured Bifidobacterium sp. GTDB lineage: Bacteria > Pseudomonadota > Alphaproteobacteria > Acetobacterales > Acetobacteraceae > Rhodopila. The sequence continues at coordinate 2,914 of CAYZKM010000258.1, read as the reverse complement.
CTGTTCCATATCGGCGGCATCGGCGCCTTGCTGCGCGGGGTCCTCGTCGGCAACACGCTGGTTTTCCCGCGCGGCCGCTACGACCCGGCCGAGGCGCTGGATCTGATCGAACGCCACCGGGTCCGCCGCTGGAACGCCGTACCCACCATGGCGTCCCGCCTGCTGGATTGCCCCGACCTGCAGCAACGCGACACATCTTCTCTGCGCTCGCTGACGCTCGGTGGCGCGGCGGTGCATGCCGAGTTGCTCGAACGGGTGCGCACGGGCCTGGCGAGCGTGCAGGCACGTATCGCGACCGGGTACGGCTTGTCCGAGAACGCCGGCCAGGCAACCGCGGCGGGCGGCAGCGATATCGTTGCCAGGCCCGGTTCGGCCGGCCGAGCGCTGCCATTGGCCGAGCTGCGCGTGCTTCCGCACCCCGGCCTGCCGGACGGGGAAGTCCTGGTCCGTTCCCCCACCCAGATGCTCGGCTATTTTGGCGACGAGCCGTCACCGATCGATGCCGAGGGCTGGCTTCATACCGGCGACCTCGGCCGTGTCGACGACGACGGCTATCTGTGGATCACCGGTCGGTCCAAGGACCTGATCATTCGCGGGGGCGAGAACATCGCGCCCGCATCGGTCGAACGCGCACTGGCCGAGATCCCCGGCGTCAGTGAAGCAGCCGTGTTCGGCGTGCCGCATCCCGACCTGGGCGAGGAAGTCATGGCCGTCGTCGTCACGACGATCCATACGCCGGCGGATCTGCGCGATGCGTTGCGTACGAAACTGGCCTCGTTCGCCATACCCAGCCGCTGGCACGTGCAGGACAATGCGCTGCCGGTGAACCAGACGGGGAAGGTGGACAAACCCGCACTGCGGACCCGGCTGCTGAACAACGCACCGTGATCGCGGACATGCCGGGCTGCCGGGCCGGCGCGGTTGCGCGCCATCTCGGCCATTCCGGGCAGATGCTGTACAGGGTGGTGCGAACGGCGGCATCGCAGACGGATCATTATGCTCATGGCCAGAAACGCAGGACAGAAGGTCGCTCCCGCGGCTGAGACAGGCGCCGCGCAGACCCATCGGACCGTGGACCGGGTCACGCATATCCTGGAGCAGGTCGTCTATAATCCGGGCATGACGTTTGCCGAACTGGCGCGCGCGCTGGAGGCGCCGAAGAGCTCGGTCTATGGGTTCGTTCGCGGCCTGCTCGCCAAGGGATGGCTGTACGAGCAGAACCGCCGCTTCTATTTGGGGCCAGCGGTCTATGGCCTGACGCTGGCGAGCGGGCACATCCGCGCCGGGCTGGTCACGCATGCGGACCTGGCGGCCTTGCATGCGGAAACCGGGGTCGCCGCGTTCCTGGGCGTCCAGGCAGGCGACCATCTGATCTACATCGAAGAGGCCGGGGGCGACGCCATATCGGGGATCGAGGCCCGGTCCAACATCCGGCGCACGCTGCTTGGCACCGCAGGGGGTAAGGCGTTGCTTGCGACGTGGTCCGATGCCGAATTGAAGGCCTATCTGCGCCGCCGCGGGGCCGATGAGACGCCGGAGGTCGAGGCGTTCCTGAGCGAATATGAGCAGATCAGGCAATCACGGATCGCCACCAATGTGCGGCTGGCGGGGACGCGATACGCGATCGCGACAACCGTCCGCAGCAGAGCGGGTGATGCGATCGCGTCCGTCACCCTGGTGGGCCGCACCCCGGATCTGCAACCGCGGGAAGGCACGCTGGGACAGATCCTGCTGAAGCACGCCAATACCTGGTCCGACAGGTCGGTCAAGCCGCGCGAGGCGGTCTGACCGGCTTTCGTTGTGACGGATCGTAGTTCATCTGAGGCGGTGATCACGCGGCGGTGAATGACCGACCGTGCGGGAGACGTATTTCATAAGTTGTTGGTACCCAATATAAGCGGAACGGGCAGAACAGAATCGGCCCCGGTAATTGAACGAGGAAGGCCGACAGGGGGGACGTCAGGTGCGCCGCACGGTCCAGCTATACACGTGTCCAGAGCAGATGGAGGCTGCGCACGCCGCTGCCAAGGCAGAGGTCACTCCGACCACGCGCGAACCCCTGACATGGCGCGTCAATCGCGTCGAACTGGGCGGCGTATGGTTGGTAAGGATACAAGAAAGCTCCCCACGTGTCCGGTATGTCGAGCTTGACCCCGCACGCACCTTCTTTTCATTCCCAACCAGCCCTAGTTCCAGGATCACGGTCGCCGGCGCCCTGACCCCTGTCGGTGGGATCGTTCGGCATGGTGCCGGTCAGACGTTCTACGAGCGTACGCATGGACCGACGAAGTGGGCGATCCTGTCCATGCAGACCAGCGAGATCGCAGAGGTCGGAAACATCACCGCTGGCTTCGATATCACTGCCTCCTCAAACCTGGACCGTATCACGCCGCCGCCTGAAGCGATGGACCGTCTGCGCCGGCTGCACGCCGCGATCGGCGAGCCGGATGAGAATGCACCGTTCAGCTCACATCAGGAGGTAGAACGAGCGTGCAGGCAGTCGCTGATAGAAGCGATGGCGATGTGCGTTGCCGGCGCGAGGTCAGAGACCGAGACCTGGGCACAGGGAAGTCACCAGCTTGTCATGCGGCGGTTCCGTCGCCTGTTGGACGAATACCCGACCCGCGCCCTGTATGTCCCCGAAGTCTGTGCCGCGATCAGGGTTCCCGAGCGTACCCTGCGCCTTTGCTTCCAGGAGCATCTCGGAATGAGCCCCAAGCATTACCTGACTTTACGGCGACTGCATCTGGCACGACGTGCTCTTCTGACCGCGTCTGAGGGATTGACGGTCACCGAGGTCGCTACCCAGTTTGGGTTCTGGCATTTTGGTCGGTTCGCTCGCAACTATTATCTTGTGCACGGGGAACGCCCGTCCGAGACATTGGCTCGTCGATGATAATAAGGCATTTGGCCT